>DAOWJL010000037.1 GCA_030640385.1 Dehalococcoidia bacterium
ATATCCATCGCCACCGCGAGGTATCACGTGGTATCGAGATGCCGGATCGTTCTGCTGCCAGCCATAAGCTCTATATCCCCATCATCGGTCAAATAGCCGCCGGTGAGCCGATACCGGTGCCGGATAATGATACCTGGGATAATACCGCCTCTGCTGATACTATCGAGGTTACCCGGGATTTAGTCCGTGGCAGGGAAGGCGTTTATGCCTTAAAGGTTAAAGGCTCATCAATGATGGATGCCCTGATTAATGATGGCGATATCGTGCTCCTGCAGAATGTAAACACTGTGGAAAATGGAGAAATGGCGGCGGTATGGCTTAAAGCGGAAAGGGAGGCGACACTAAAGAGGTTTTATGCCGAATCCGGTAAAATCCGCCTCCAGCCGGCGAACAGCCAGATGAAGCCTCTCTTCGTTGAGCCTGGTAATACCGAGATTCAGGGCAGGGTGATTGCCGTCATCCGGCAGCTTGCATAGTATTTGGTTTGCTTTTCCTCGGCAGTAAGTATAGACTACCGATATAGATGGTATTGGCACTAAAGAGCCACGTTGTTTTATACTTAAGGTCTAACCATGATACTATCTCAGTTTCAGTCAGTAGGTCGTGACCTCTTCAGCCGGGGGCTGGTTTCATCACATAGTGGCAATCTGAGCATCAGGCTGGGGGAGAATATTGTCATAACCCGCCGTGGCAGTCAGCTCGGTTGCCTTGAAGAGAACGATTTAATTGAAACAGGAATCAGTAAAAACAATCGGGCTACACCCCTGGCTTCGGTTGAGCTACCCGTCCACCGCGCTATCTATCAACAAACGGCGGCACAGGCTATAGTTCATGCCCATCCGCCTCATACTATTGCCCTGTCATTAACCGAAAACGAAATTATACCTACAAGTGAGTGGCTACCGGTAATAGGTCGGGTTCCGGTTCTTGGCTTGAATACGGAAATAAAACCCGGTGATCTGGCAGATATTGTTGCTCAGGCGCTTAAAGAGCACCGCATCGTTATGGTACACGGCCATGGTAGCTTTGCCATCGGGCAGTTACTTGAGGAAGCCTATAGCATCACCACGGCACTGGAAGCAGGCTGCCAGGTCAACTGCCTGCTTAAATCTTTGCAGGTAGACTCCTCCAGAAAAGCTAGTCCCTAACCTGGCTCTTATCCCTCCGCCAGCGATCAACGCCGAGGGCGGCCATTCCCGATTTCTTTAAGGCAGCAATTGCCGTTGGCAAGAACTTAACCACTATTACCAGCAATAGCGCCACGGAGATTGTGGTGGCATAACCCGAATGCGTACCGAACCAGACGATGACGGGTAGCGCCGCCAGGCCCAGGAACATAGATAGTGCCACGTTTCGGGTGATTACCAGCGGGACAATAATTATGGCAAAGAAGATGCCGAGTTGGAGCGAATAACCATATACGGGTAGCAAGACAAGCAGGGCACCCATTGTAGCCCCCATCCCTTTACCGCCGCTGAACTTCAACCAGACCATCCAGTTATGACCGATGACCGAAGCCAGCCCGGCAAGCAGAACATAGGCATCAGGCACGTTAAGCCCCCATTTGGCTACAGCCACTGCCGCCGCCCCTTTACCGAGGTCAACCACCCCTACCGCCAGTGCCGGCCAGGGTCCTACCTCCCGGAAGACGTTTAAACCACCGATATTGCCTCCCCCTATGCGGCGGATATCCTTGCCCTTGACCAGGCGGGTGATAATAAAAGCCGCCGGAATAGAGCCCAGGAGATAGCCAATTATGATAGCTAGAGCTTCATTCATTTGGACCTCCGGATGATAATCATTTACTTCTGATAGGCAGGGGTACACCAGTCGAGATATTTTTTGTTGTTACCCTTTATTACTTCAAAGTAGAGTTTTTGCAGCCTGCCGGTAATCTCACCGACCCTGCCGTTACCAATCTTAATGTTGTCTATTTCCGCTACAGGGGTTATGTGGGCGGCGGTGCCGGTCAGGAAGCACTCATCGGCGGTGAATAGCTCTTCAGGTTCAATCGGTCTTTCTATTGTTTCTATACCCATCTCATTTTTAGCCAGCTTTATGGCTGTATCCCGGGTGATGCCGATAAGAATGCTGTCATTGACCGGTGGTGTAATAAGCCTTCCGTCTTTAACCAGAAAAATGTTTTCACCGCTGCCTTCGGAGACATGACCTTCGGGAGATAGCATAATCCCCTCGTCGAAGCCCTTGTCCATAGCCTCCGTCTTTGTAAAGGCGTTGTTAACATAGAGCCCTGTAATTTTAGCGCGGGGCGGGATTACATTATCCGCCGGACGCCGCCATGATGATATGCCGCAGCGACAGGCCTCCATATCCAGGTATCGCCCCCAGGGGATGGCAAATACTAAAAAATCATTATCAAGGTCGTGGAGGCGCACTCCCAGTGCCTCCGAGCTTTTATAAGCCAGGGGGCGTATGTATATATCCTTCCTGAAGCCGCATTTCCGAACCAGCTCTACTGTTATCCGGCACAGCTCATCCACGGAGTGGGGCAGATTCATCCTCAGCAAGCGGCTGCCGTCTTCCAGCCGCTGGTAGTGTTCTTTGAGGCGGAAGATATATATCTGCTCCTGCTCACTGTCCCAGTTACCCCTTATGCCTTCAAAGACAGCTGTGCCATAGTGCAGAGCATGAGTCATGATGCTTATCTTGGCTTCGGCAAGAGGGACGAACTGGTTATGAAAATAGGCATACGATGGCATCTTGCAACCCCCTTTTTGAAAGGATTATAACCAGTTGTTTAATTTAATACAAGCTAAAGCTTAACCGGCCATGATTTTATATCAGGTTCTTTCAAGCTGGCTTGCCAGCTGGTTTCCTAGCTGCTCCGCCTTTTCCAGTAATTGTTGTTGTTCTTTGATAGCTTGCCTGTCAAAGATGCCCAGAACCGGGAGTTCGCCGATTAACTCATAATCCAGGGCTTCAATAGGAAGGCGCATGGCATCCAGTGTAAATCCAGTTCCGCTTTCTTCGTCGGGCTGCTCACCGATAGAAGCGACAATAGCCTTACGCCCCTGTCCGGCCAGGCGGCTGGACCAGCGTCGCGGACGGTCGTTGGAGAAGTTATAGAAACAGTAGAGGCGGTCTATAAAAGCCTTCATCAGAGCGGTAACGTTGTAGTTGTGCGTCGGGGAAATCAGGGCCAGTCCCTTTGCCTCTATAATCTTTGGATAAATAAGCTGCATATCATCCTGAAGCCCGATACATTGCTCAGCTTTACGGCACTTTTCACAGCCGATACACGACTGGAATTGATAGTCTCGCAGATGGACTTCTTCAGTGGTGGCGCCGGCGCTCCCTGCCCCCTTAAGTATGTGCTTTAGCAGAATGTCAGAGTTGCCGCCCTGACGCGGGCTGCCGCCGACTCCCAGTACTTTTAGCATAACCCTGTCATTCTAAAGCTTACCCCCGCAGTTGGAGCAGAACTTGCCGCCAGCCAGGTTGGGGTGCGAGCAGGCTTTGCAGGCAATGGGATTGCCCTGCTGGCTTTCTCCGAAGTATAGTTTTACGTGTGGCCAGGGTATCTCTATACCTTCATCGTCAAAGGCTTTCTTCAGCCTCTTCCTCAGCTCGCCGGTTACCTCCCATTGCTTCATCGGCTGGACATCTCCTAAAATCCTTACATCAATGCCTGAATCACCGAAGTTCTGCACCCTTAGCACCTGAGGCGGTGTTTTGATGAGCTCTTTGAAATACTCATCCTCGGCTAGTTCCTTGCCCACCTTGTTTATCACTGCGAATACATGGTCCATATCCTCGTTGTAGCCTACAGAAATATCCAGATTAACCCTGGCCCAGTCCCTGGTATAGTTACTGGCGGTGGTAATCTGCCCGTTCGGTATGCTGTGGACGATGCCATCAAGATCACGCAGCACCGTCCGCCTGAGATTAACCTCTTCCACGAGGCCGGCGATGCCGGCAATCTTGACAACATCTCCCTTGTTGAACTGGTCCTCAAGCAGGATGAATAGCCCACAAACGAAATCCTTTATCAAGCTCTGGGCGCCGAAGCCGATGGCGATACCAGCAACACCAGCGCCAGCCAATAGCGGGGCAATATTAACATTAAATTCGGGCAGTATCATGAATAAAGCAACCACAGCGATAATTATTCCGATGATACCGGTAAGCATCCCGCTTAGTGTTTTAGCCCTGTTCTCAAACCATAGCTTGGAGTGACGCCCCTTACCCCTGGTTTTCACAAAGCCAATAACAAAACGAGGTATAACTAGTTTTACTATTCTGAAAATTACGTATGCGATTATTATATAAACTAGAATTACAATGCCGTGCTCAAGCAGCCATTCCTGTATACCCTCTGTACTTATGATGGCGTTGGCGCCCTCGCTGGAGAGGATGATTGCCACTACCGCTGCTATCATAACCGCCAGCAAGCTGCCGATAAGATATAAAAAAGAGCGTTTTATTATTTTATTTCTCCCGGTATTCTTTTGCTCCGGTTTTAATTTGGCAATTTTGTCCCCGAACCTGTTCCTGATGAAGATAAGGGCGGTTATTCCAATGGCGGCGGCACTTAGAAACCATATGCTGTTTTCAGTAAACCACTCCCACATCTTTGGCCTCCTTAATCTTGGTTATCGGGATTATACCACATATCAATTTTTACAAATTATACTCTTTACTATCGTATTTAATTATTTATGGTGGTATATTATAATTGAGTTGTAAAGGAGGCGGCAAGATGAGAATAATTGCTGGCAGTCTTGTCATATTATTGTTTGGTCTGGTACTAACCATTATGGGTTGCACGCCAGCCGAAACAGGACCTGGCACCATTGACGTGCTGGTAACCAGTGATATAGTTGAAGGAAGTGCATCTAGTTCCGAGGCCGAAATTGAGATATCAAGTATGATAGCAACGGTCTCGGAGATAAAGATTTACAGGGGAGGGGTAGTTCAGGAGGAAGGGAGCGAACAGGGTGAATGGGTAAACCTGTATGTAGCTAAACAACCTCTTAATCTTCTTCAGGATTCCGGCCAGGAGCAGTTTCTGGCCTTTGCAGATGTGGCAGCCACCAGCTATGACCAGATTGTTATGGTTATAGACAGGCTGGATGTTACCTTGAGTAACGGCGCTAAGATAACCATAACCCCCAACGAGCCGTTTGATTTTGTGGCATCATTTGTGGTTTTTTCGGCAAAAACCACAACCGTAATCTTCAAGTTCAATATTGATACATCGGTTACTTATACAGATGAAAACAAGGCGACAATCAAGCCTCTTGCCGGCATAACCCTGAATGTAAGGTATGAGGAGGTGGAGTAGTCTAGTTTACCTGCTCATACTCGGCGTATGCAGGGTGTAGCCCCTCTCGTCTTCGGGGAAGAGGTCCCTGAGACGCAGTGTTCTGCCGGTCTGAATGGAAGTAAAGCCGTATTTCTTGCGGATTTTATCCACCGCCTTATTGAGCTTCTCCAGTTTGGCTACCGTTGAATCCAGCATATTTAACTGGCTACCGGCTTCGGTGAGATGCGATACCCCGATGCCGATAAGGCGTACTAGCTGCTTCTGTATAAACAGCTCTCTTTTCATTAGCTCCCGCCCGGTGGCGAATATAACCTGGTCGGCGTCGGTAGCCTGCTCTATGGTGCGGCGGCGGGTGGTGGTGCTGAAGTCGGCACTGCGTAATTTTAAAATGATACATTTTGCCTTCTTGTTTTTCTCCCTGAGCTTGCTGCCCACCCTTTCGCTCAGGTAGTGCAATGCTGCCTCCAGCAGGGCAATATCTCTAGTATCCCTGTCAAAGGTGGTCTCCCGGCTTATGGATTTAGCCTCCGGTGGCAGATCCACTTTACTATCATCAATGCCCTTTGAGTAACGGCTCAGTAGTATGCCGGAAGCACCGAAGTAGATTTTCAGGGTCGAAAGGGGCATTCTGGCCAGTTTACCAATGGTATCAATACCAATCCCCCTTAACGTGCGTTCTGTCTTCTTGCCGATACCCGGCATTTCACCTATCGGAAGCGGCGCTAAAAAGGAGGCATCATTGCCGGCGGGTACCTCAAGCAAACCATCCGGCTTTGCCCTTTCCGAAGCAACCTTGGCTACCAGCTTGGAGCCGGCGATGCCTACCGAGGCGTTAATGCCGATATCATTCTTTATGCGTTGCCTTATTTTCTGCGCCATTTGCCTGGTTGAGCCGTGGATGGATTTAAATCCGGTTACATCCAGAAAGGCTTCATCAATGCCCATCGGCTCAATAAAGGGGGAAAAATCCATCAGGATAGCCATGAATTTCAGGGTGGCGTCCATATACTTCTTGATATTTCCCGGTATGAATATAGCCTGGGGGCAGAGGCGACTGGCGGTCTTGAGGGGCATTGCGGAATGTATACCGAAGGTCCGGGCTTCGTATGACGCGGCGGCGACTACGCCCCTGTGGTCGGGCTTGCCGCCGACCACCACCGGCTTACCCCTGAGCTCCGGATTCTCCGCCTGTTCTACAGAGGCAAAGAAGGCATCGAGGTCAATATGCATTATCCTTCTGCAATTTGCCATACAGTTTCAGTATAATTACTGTGTAACTGCCCAAGCTATAAATTCGCTAGTACTATTAAAAGTTTCGTAGAATTGATTATCAAATACAAAATCTACATATACATTAGGCATTTGATATGACCAATATTGCAGCCAATCATTTATCGCTTGAGTTATAGATTTGGTGGTGTCAATGTATCCACCGTTACTTGTAAAGAACAGTCCTGCTGGGTCTAGTATTACCAACCTGCCACCTACAACTGGAATAGCTACCGCCATATGGCCACCATTCTCGCTCATTATCCCTATTGTCCAAATTTTATATTGTTCGTTACTGTAATTCAAAATCATACTAGACAGAAGCAGTGCCATGTCTTCACAATCTCCCACTCCTGCTTCAATTGTTTCCCTGGGCATTCGCCAGTATTCCTCAAGCCAATATATTGTTCCAGAGGGTGTAAGAGGAAGGACGGGTAATGGAGTATCGTAGTTGTATGTGATATTGTCTCTAACCCAAAAATAAAGATTCCGATAATCTCTCCATACCTCACCCCAATCCTGCGAGAAAGTGCCAGCTATCGATGTAGCTAAATTTATCACCATGTCATCATTTGGGGTAACAAATTCCATAGCATCTGCACCAATACCAAACTTTTTAATAATCTCGTTGCTTATTCTTGTATAAGCACTTTCCCACTCCGATATTTGAGTCTCTAATGCAGTCTTTTCTTCCTGCGCTTGTGCCAAAGCTTGTGTTAGGGATGCAGCTTCTGCTTGTGCTGCTGCAAGTTCTCCTTCCAGCCTAGTGATATCACCTTGCGCAGTAGCGAGTTCTCCTTCCAGCCTTAAGACTTCTACCTCTGCTGCTGCTAAGTCTGCCTCTAAGACTGCTATTTCTGCCTCCTTAGATTCCAGGTCTGATTGAAGGGTTGAGATTTCCACTTCTGCTTCTGCCAAGTTTGACTGTAAGGTGGAGATTTCCACCTCTTTATCTTCTATGTCGCTTTCAAGTATTGAAATCTCAACTTCTGCTACTCCTAGGTCTATTTCTAGTGTTATGACGTCCTCTTCCAAAGTTGACACGTTTTCTTCTAGAAACAATATGTCACCTTCTAAGTCTACTATCTCAGCCTCAGCGGCCTCTAGATTGTTAGACTCTTGAAAATATAAAACCAGACTCACCGTGAGTGCTGCTACCAACACAACAATAATTGGGATACTTATCCATTTGTTCATCTTTGCCCCCTATGCAGAAAGTTCGTCAGACAATATTGTTTGAGTTTAATCCTCGCAGATGTGATAGTCAATAAAAAATCGTTGTTGGCGGGCTTCAATCGCCATTATTTATTATGCGGTGTGCCATTATTCCCCTCTGGACACGAAGGCTTTAACCCTGCGCTCGAAAATACTCCTCCCCAGTAGCACCCGGCGCTGGCACTGGAGGCACTTGATGCCGATGTCGGCACCGAGCCTCGTTACCTGCCACTCGTAGCCGCCGCAGGGGTGCTTCTTCTTCAGGCGGACGACATCACCCAGCCTTATCTCCATCACCATGATTTATTTTCCTCTATCAGGCGGGATTTACCGTGGCTTTCTGCGACAGTAATTAATCCGATCGCGCAGTTCGGCGGCTGCTTTGCGGGCAGCCCGGGCAAAATCGTTATCCGGTGAGGCAAATATAATCTGCCGCGATGAGTTGATAATCGCCTTTTCGCCATTAGCATCGACTCCGTAGAGGACGGCCTTTTCAAGATCCCCTCCCTGGGCGCCGATGCCGGGTATTAACAGCGGCATATCGGGGTGGCTTTCTCTGATTGTTTTTAATTCCTGCGGGTAGGTAGCACCGATAACCAGCCCGATGTTGCCGTACTTATTCCACTGGCTGGCTTTAGAGGCTACCAGTTCAAACAGGGTAGAACTTTGCTCTCCTGTTTGATAGCTAAGGCTCTGGAAATCAGCCGAACCGGGATTGGATGTGCGGCAAAGGACGAACACCCCCTTATCCTTATACTGGATGAAAGGCTCTATGGAATCAAAGCCGAGGTAGGGATTTACAGTGGCCGCATCGAAGTTCAGGTTAGAGAAGATGGCTTCGGCGTAAGCCTTTGCCGTATTGCCTATATCGCCGCGCTTGGCATCACCGATTGTCGGTATGTCACCGGGAATATAGTCTGCGGTACGCTTTAAAATGTCAAAACCCTCGGCGCCGAGCACCTCGTAGAAAGCAAAGTTAAGCTTATAGGCGCAGACCAGGTCGGCGGTGTTATCGATAATAGCTTTATTGAACTCAAAGACGCCCATACCATCCGGCATCAGTTTCGGATCAGGATCAAGCCCGACGCAGACAAGGCTGTCGTTCTTCCTGGTGGCGTTCAGAAGCTTTCCAATAAAATTCATTTTATCTCCTGTACAGTTGATATTATCAGCCACTATGTATGGGCGTCAAGTCAGATGCTCTTAGTTCCTGTGAGTATTGACTTCTCTTAAACAGATAATTATTATAGCAGAACCCCCTGTTGTTTTAAGGAGGAATCTTTGCCGGGCTCTCTCTATCAGCAAGCGCTGGATTATCTTTATAGCTTTATAGACTACGAGACAATGCGCCAGCCCCGCGATACCGCACACTTCGACCTGCGGCGCATGGATGAGCTACTGGTGCGGTTGGGTAATCCCCATTTGAAGGTCAGGACCGTTCATATTGCCGGTACCAAGGGCAAGGGCAGTACCGCCGCAATGGTAGCCTCGGTGCTTGGCACCGCCGGATATAAGACCGGTCTTTATACCTCACCCCATCTCACCGATTTGAGAGAGAGGTTCCGGGTTGACGGTGAATTAATTTCAGAGGTGGCAATCATTGAGCTTGTGGACAGGCTCAAGCCAGAGGTAGAGGTTGTCAATCAGGAAGCTAAGTATGGCAAGCTTACCACCTTTGAACTCTTGACGGCGCTGGGATTCCTCTACTTTTCACAGCAGGGAGTTGATTTTCAGGTCGTTGAGGCCGGGCTGGGGGGGCGGTTGGACGCAACAAATGTTGTCCGGCCGGAGGTTTGTGTTATTACTGCTATCGGGCTTGACCACACGGATGTACTGGGTAGTTCCCTGGCTCAAATAGCCGGTGAAAAAGCGGGCATTATAAAGCCCGGTTCGGTGGTGGTTAGCTTGTCGCAGCCCGATGAAGCGGCAAGCGTAATAGAAGAGAGATGCCTTGAAAATAATGCCAGACTTGTCAGGGTAGGTATGGATGTTACCTGGCGGGGCCTTGGTTTCAAGCCTGACAGGCAGTTACTTGAGGTCAATGGCAGGCTGGCCGGTTACCGGATAGCTCTGCCTCTGCTGGGTAACTATCAACGGGAAAATGCGGCTGCAACGGTAGCCGCCCTGGAGGTTCTGGCTGAAAATGGCTTTAATATTACCCATAATGACATTGTTGCCGGTCTTGAGAAGGTAAGCTGGCCGGGGCGCTTTCAGATTCTGGGACAAAAACCGCTTATAGTGGTTGATGGCGCCCATAATCCGGCTTCAATCCACCAGTTTAAACTATCCCTGGTTGGTTACATCAAGAACTGCATCAGTTTCAAAAAGGATACCAAGCCCTTTGACAGGGCAATTCTGGTTATCGGGGCATCTTCGGATAAAGATATTGCCGGTATTGTCTCGGAGTTATTCCTTCTCTTTAATGAAGTGATAGTTACCCGTTCCCGCCACCCGCGGGCTATGGCAACAAACTCTATCGTGGCTGAGTTCAGGAAATATGGGCTTAAACCCCATATCGCAGAATCGGTGCCGGAAGCGGTATCGCTGGCGCTTTCACAGACCGGTGAGGGGGATTTGATCTGTATTACCGGCTCCCTTTTCGTTGTCGGTGAGGCAGTTGAATATCTGGGCAGGGAAAAAACAGAGAGAAAAAGCTAGGGCCAGACACCGTTATCGAATTTGGTAGTCAGGGCTTCTTCCGGCAGCATTTTACCCAGTACCTTTTCCATTGTCATGCTATGGCAGCACAGCCCCCAGTGAGAGAAGAAGTCACAGGTGCAGTGCCATTTGCCATCCTTGTATCCGGTAACGTGGCTGTCGTTATCGCCACGGATGCTGGCTGAAAATTCGCTGAAGGTAATGCGTTCTGTTTCCTGAGCGTAGCGTTTTGCCTTTTCAATCTTACCGATCAAACTTGACTGCATAGCTCTACCTCCTTAAATATATAAGGCATCGGTTAAAACAAGCCGATGCCTTCTGCTTTCGTATCATCAATTAAAATCATACTACTTGCTCATTAATGCTATGATAATTTTACCCCCTTTTTTCAGGGAAGTCCAGTAAAATATCTGCCTGTCAGGTAGAGAACTACTTAAAATTTTTTTAAATAATTTTTGTGATTAATTTGCCTGAGCGGTGCCGTTGCGTTAGAATGCTGCCCGGGAAGTTAGAAGAAGGAAAAGTATATGAAAGCATTACTTCAACGGGTGGCCACTGCCCGGGTAAGCGTTGCCGGTGAAGAGGTGGGCAGGATAGGCCAGGGGCTTGTTGTTTTTATCGGCGTGGCTGCCGGTGATACCGAAAAAGATATTGACTATATTGTGCAGAAAATTGTAAATCTGCGTATTTTCTCCGATGCTGCCGGCAGGTTTAACCTTTCGGCTATTGATATCGGTGGTGAACTACTATTGGTAAGTCAGTTTACCCTGCTGGCCGATACCAGAAAGGGGAGGAGGCCCAGCTTCACCGGTGCGGCGCCGCCGGATAAAGCAGAGGAATTGTTTGACAGGCTTATTGAAAAGGCTCGCTCTACCGGCTTAAAGGTTGACTCCGGGCGCTTTCAACAGTATATGCAGGTGGAAATAAACAACGACGGTCCGGTAACGATAATGCTTGACAGCCGCGATAAATTTTAACGGTTTTATTGAAACTAATTGCAGTTACAATGGTTTGCATTTGCTAATATTCTCAGCTATAATTTTAAACAGGTTAAGTTGATGAATCATAGCGGAGATATAAGCAGCAAACTGCGCCGGCGTGGATATCGCCTGACACCCCAGCGGATGATGATACTGGAGGCGGTTGAGGCAGCCGATGGCCACATAAGCGCCGATGAGATATACGCCCGGGTGTGTGACCGCTATCCCCACCTTAATATATCCACCGTTTACCGTACCTTTGAGCTGTTAAAGGAGCTGGGTCTGGTAACGGAGACGGATATGGGGGACGGGCGGGTGCGTTATCACAGCATAAGAAAAGGGCACCATCACCACCTTGTCTGCCAGAATTGCGGCTGTATTATAGACCTTGACGAAGCGGTACTATTACCACTTAAGGATGCCCTGTTCCGCGATTATGGTTTTGACGCTGATCTAAAACACCTGGCTATTTTTGGCCGCTGTAGTAAGTGCCGGTAATTTTTTTAATTTAATGTTGCAAACGTTTGCAGTTGCTAGCAATTGCAAAAGGAGTGTAATAAAGCGATGCACATTCCAGACGGTTTTCTGAGTGCTGCTGCAGTGGGTACCACCTATATTATCTCAGCCGGGGGGGTGGCTAACGCGGTCAGGGTAACCAAGGAGAAGATCGGCGAAAAACACATCCCGATGATGGGTATCCTGGCTGCCTTTGTCTTTGCCGCACAGATGCTGAACTTTCCGGTAGCCGGGGGCACTTCGGGGCATGTCATCGGTGCCGCCCTGGTGGCTATTTTGCTGGGACCCTGGGCGGCGTTAATCATAATGAGTGTCGTGCTCATCGCCCAGTGTCTTATCTTCCAGGACGGGGGGTTGATGGCACTGGGTGCCAATATCTTTAACATGGGCATAATCGCCGGTTTCGGTGCCCACTATCTCTACCGTTTCATCGGGATGATACTGGGTGGTAATAGCCGCTCAAAAATGGTGGCTGGCTTTGTTGCCGCCTGGGGTTCGGTCTTACTGGCATCAATCGCCTGCGCCCTGGAGCTGGCTCTTTCGGGAACTTCACCGGTGGCGGTGGTGCTGCCGGCTATGGCCGGCATTCACGCCATTATCGGCATCGGCGAGGGGCTTATCACCGTTGCCGTGCTCAGCATGGTAATGGCGACCAGGGCTGATTTGCTCAGGCTGCAGAGGGTTTAGGGGAGACCGGATATGAATAAAAAGTGGTGGCTGATAGCGCTGGTGTTCTGTCTGGTTCTGGCTGCCATATCCCCTCTGGCGTCATCTTCTCCCGATGGGTTGGAGAAGATAGCAGAGGATAAGGGCTTCATAAATGCTGCCGAAGAAGCGCCGTTTGAAATTGTGGCTGATTATGCCTTTCCTGGTATAGAGAACGAAGCAATGGCTACAATCCTGGCTGGCTGGCTGGGAACGCTGGTTCTGTTCGCTATTGTCTATGGCCTGGCGTGGTTAATAAAGTCAAAGAAAGGTAAAACCCTACTGAATACTGATTAACAGGTGTGGCAAATGAAACACAGCTTTATTGACCAGTACAGCAACCGTGATAGCCTTATACACCGGCTTGACCCGCGCAGCAAGCTGGTGGCGACGCTGGCTTTCATAGCCGCCGTGGCGCTGACGCCGTCGGCTGGCTGGCTGGTATATTGCCTGTATTTTATTATTATCGCCGCTTTGATTCTGTTATCCAGGGTGCCGTTGTTGTATATTTCCAGGCGGTCGCTGGTTATCATCCCCTTTGTTCTGCTGGTGGCTATCTTTATTCCTTTCTTCAAGGAGGGCGAGGTGGCCTTCGGCTTTAACATCTGGGCGTGGCATCTTTCGCTTACCCATAATGGTTTGCAGTTATTGTGGAGTATACTAGCCAAGTCCTGGCTTTCCATCCTCAGCCTGATTCTGCTGACCTCGACAACCGGTTTTGCCAGCCTGCTCAAGGGGCTGGAGCAGCTGCGTATGCCGCGGGTGATGGTGATGCTGCTGTCTTTTATGTACCGCTATATCTTTCTATTGACCGACGAGGTGATGCGTATGAAGCAGGCAAGGGACAGCCGTAACTTCGGCGGTAAACGACTGCGGCAGATGAGTATTGTGGGTAATATGATCGGCACACTTTTTATCCGCAGCTATGAACGCGGCGAGCGGGTCTATGCCGCTATGGTGTCGCGTGGTTTCGATGGCCATAGCCGTACACTGGACAGGCTGCACTTTAGCCGCCTGGATACCTGTTTTATTACCGCTATAATCCTGGTTCTGGTTTGTATCAATCTGTTTAACCTGTACTATTAAGGTGAAGATGATTATGCAAGAGTTGATAACGATTGAAAACCTTTCCTTCAGTTATCCTGACGGGCAAAAGGCGCTGACCGATGTCAGCCTCGGGATATACAAAGGCGAATCGGTGGCTATCGTCGGCCCCAATGGGGCGGGTAAGTCGACGCTGGTGCTCCACTTCAACGGCATACTGAGAAGCAATGGCCACGTAAAGTTGCTGGGCAAACCGGTTGATGATAACAACCTGAGGTGGGTGCGCAGCCGGGTGGGGCTTGTATTTCAGAATCCGGATGACCAGCTGTTTTCCCCCACTGTCTTTGACGATGTCGCCTTTGGGCCGATGAATATGGGCTATAGCAAGGCTGAAGTTGAACAGGCGGTAAAGATGGCTTTGGGACTGGTCGGCATGCCCGGTTTTGAGAAGCGCTCACCGCATCACCTCAGTGTCGGTGAAAAGAAACGGATAGCCATGGCTACCGTTTTGTCTATGTCCCCGGAAGTTCTGGTGATTGACGAACCCACCAGCAACCTTGACCCAAGGGGGAAATGGGATATAATTGAAGTGCTAAAGGGGCTTTCCGTCACCAGGGTAATTGTTTCTCATGATCTGGAAATGGTCAGGGAACTGTGTCCCAGGATGGTTATTATTGACCGGGGACGGGTAGCTGCCGATGGTAATACCGCTGATATCCTGGCGGACAAAAAACTGCTTGCCGCCCATGGGCTGGCGGCTTGTAGTCTATAAATCCATTATAGGAGTGCAACCTTGACACTATTGGACATAATTAAACACAGAAGAAGCGTACGCCACTTCCTGGATAGGCCGGTTGAGAGGGAGAAGATCATGCTCTGCCTTGAGGCTGCCAGGCTGGCTCCCTCTGCCTGCAATTCCCAGCCGTGGAAGTTTATCATTGTTGATGATGAAGAGATGAAGGACAGGCTGTGCCATGCCGCCTTCAGCGGTGTATATTCCATAACATCCTTTGCTAAAAAGGCACCGCTGATAGTGGCCGTCGTCTCGGAAAAAGCAAAGTTTTTAGAGCGGATAGGTGGCTTGATCAGAGATACCAGATTTTATCTGATAGACATCGGCATCGCCACCGAGCATTTTATCCTGCAGGCTGAGGAGCTGGGGCTGGGCACCTGCTGGCTAGGCTGGTTTAATGAGGGGGCGGTAAAGACAATCCTGAAAATCCCCAAAGATAGAAGGGTAGATATCCTGATAGCTGTGGGTTATTACGATAGGGGAAAGATAGATCAACCACATAAGCGGGAGCCAATGGAGAAGATTACCGCCTTTAATTCTTATGATGGGGTTGGGGAGTGAGGTTATATTACCCCTCGCTCTCACCAAACTACTTTACCTTGTTGCCGACCAGACCAGAGCCACCACCCAGCCGATGAAGGTCCACCCCAGAAAGAAATTAAGTAGGAAAATAGCCAGAGCATTGCGGTGTCCTCTTAATAACGCGATTATTGTTGGTAAAAAATAAAGAGCCAGGCTCAAAGTGAAGAGAATGATGCCGATGAAGCCGCTGAAGTAAAATTCAAAAACACCCATTTCTAACCCCCTTTCCCGTATTTTATCAAAGTTTGCCAGCAGATGAAGCTTTTGGCTACCCCTCTACCCTTATCCATAATTTCTCACCATCGGTGATGAACTCAACAGTGCCGCTCTCGGCGGTTAGGTAAATATTCTCTGCCCCCAGTTCGGCTTCAAGCCTTGCCATCACTTCATTACTGGGATGGCCATATTCCTCCGGGTCGGCGGATATGACAGCCAGTTGGGGATTTACCGCAGCCAGGAATTCGTGGGTGGTGGAGGTGGCTGAGCCGTGGTGGCCTAACTTGAGGACGGTGCTTTTGGGAATGAGGCGCCGGCTGATAAGCTCAAACTCCCCCTGCCACATCAAATCGGCGGTAAGTAAGAAGCTTATCTCGCCCAGGCTAATATGCAGCACCACACTGTTATTATCTACGTCGGATTCGGTGTCCGGTAGAAATATTTCTTGCGGGTTTAAAACTTCTATAGTCGCCCCGTCAAACTCAATCAGCTGACCGGAGCAGGCAGTGGTATATTTAATATCCTTTTCCTGGATTAAGCTGAGCCATTCATCGTAAATATCCAGGTCGCAGTCCAGACCGGGGGACAATACCTGCCCCACCCGGTAATCATTTAGTACCTCAACCAGTCCGGTGACGTGGTCGGCGTGGGGGTGGGTAAGTACCACCAGTTTAATAGTCCTGTCCCAGAAAGGCATCCGGCTGCTCAGTTCCATTGTTATCGCCTGTGGGCTTGGCCCGCCGTCAATAAGAACCTGCTGGCTGCCTTCCCGGGTTAATCGGCTATTGTAATAAAATCTTTTATATTATCCAGTATGCCCTGCCCGATACCCTCCACCTTTAGTAGCTCGTTTATATTATTAAAAAGACCATTCTGCTGGCGGGAGTCAATGATAGCCTGCGCCTTAACCTCACCGATGCCGGGCAGCGCCTCCAGCAGCCAGGCGGGGGCACGGTTGATGTCTATTTTCTGCGTCTCGTTTTCTTCCGACGGCTGTGGTATGCGCAGCTCTATGAGGCTGAGGTCGGCGCCATAGGTAAGACCACCGGCTGCCCGGATTAAATCTTCTATGCTATCGCCCTCTTTGAGGGGATAATAACCGGGATTGTTGACGGCACCGCCGATATAAATCTGCCCTGCCAGCTGCGGACTGGTGGTTGGGGGCAGGGAAATCTCTATCTCCTCACCCTGGCTGCAACCCATCAGAGCGACAAGGCTAAAAATAATAACAGCCATCAGAAGAATAGCGATTGATTTTATGCCTGCCATAGCAGCCCCCTTATATTTAACGGGAGGTAAAAGTTATCAGCAGTTTAAGGCAAAAGGGGGTGGGGATTCAAGGGGTATAAGGTAGAAAACGGGGAATTCAGGCTACTCCCCAATCAAAGCAGCCCGCAACTCGTCTTCGGATTCGGGGCTCGTGACGGCTATAATTTGGTCTTCCGCCTGGATTACGCTGCTGTTTGTCGGCACCGTCGGCTTTCCTTCCTTGCGGATAATTAAAGAGAGGATACTATCCGCCGGCAGTGGAAGCTCCTTTATCTGCTTGCCGATGGTGGTCGAGCCGGGTGGTATTTTTACCTCTACAACCTCCAGTCCCTTTTCCTGTATATCCAGCAGGTGCATCAGCGGGTGTGATGGCAGCTCATGCTTTATATGTTCCAGGATGAGATTGGTGGTGCTTACGGTGGCATCAATGCCCAGCTTCTTAAAGACCTTTTCGTGTTGTGGGTTTCTGACGCGGGCTATAGTGCGGGGGACATTGAATTTATGCTTGGCTAACTGGCAGGCTATCAGGTTGTCTTCATCGTCACCGGTTACTGTGATAAATATATCAGCCCGGCCGCTACCGGCTGCCTCTAGAGTAGCTGCCTCACAGCCATCACCATGAAGGCTTACACTGCCCAGTTCGTTGTTTATAATCTGGCTGAAGGTGGCATCCTTTTCTATTACCAGTACTTCATGTCCTTCATCGAGCAGGGCTCTTGTTAGATAGTAGCCCAGCCTGCCGCCGCCAACAATAATTATGTACATAAGCTTGTCCTAGCCTTCCACCTTTTCCTTCAGCACCTGGGCGAATATTGTGGTCGGGCTTATTGCCTCAATGCCCAGTGTAATATACAGGTCGCGACGCAGAGGGTCGTAGATACGGCAGACTACCTTGGGCACATCGAAGATATGCTTGGCGATCTGGCATGCCATTATATTACGGTTATCGCCTTGGGTTACGGCGACAAAGACATCGGTATTCTCTATGCCTGCTTTCTTAAGCGTCACTTCATCAAGGCCGTGCCCCAGCAGTGCAGTGCCTTTAAAATCCGCCGGCAACCAGCGAAAACTATAAGACTTGGTATCCAGAACGGTAACCTGGTGCCCTTCTTTATCCAGCAAAGTGGCTAACTGAGCGCCTACCCGCCCGCAACCCATAATTATTACTTTCATCATAATAAAAAGCCTGGTTATATATCTATCTGGTGGTCTAATATAACGCGGCAGGGGGCATTTTTAAGCACATAAGGCAGGATATCACCCAGGCAGAACTGACCATAATGTTTCTTATATGTAACCCCCATAAGGATCAGGTCAATTTCCCGTTCCGTTGCTTCGTCAATGATAGCCGGGCCAACCTCGCGGGCTTGAAGAATGTCGGTCTCGACCGCGCAACCCCTCTCCTGGGCAATATTTTCTGCCTGTGATAGTATATCTTCGGCTCTGCCAATCTCGGGCTTAATCTCGGCATCAAGCGGTAGAGAGCGCTCAACGGGGATTACGTGAACGGCGAAAATCTTGCTTTTATTCTTCCGCTTAGCCAGGCTGCAGGCTAACTCTATTGCCCCTTCATCAGCTTTGGTGCCGGCTACAGGCACCAGAATCCTGTGAAACTCCATGCTCCCCCTTCCCACTATCAAGCGGGTATTATAGTCTTCCTGTTGAAAAATTACAATCCCCTTTCCTGCTTTGCCGGGAAAAAATTTTTTAACCTTTTCAATAAATAGCTGCTTTTTAGCGCCATCTCCAGAAAGCCGAGGTGAATAGCATCAGCAGGGTAAAAAGCTCAAGGCGGCCGGCCAGCATACAAAACATTAGCACTCCCTTGCCCAATGGAGGAATCAAGGAATAGTTTTCTGCCGGACCGACCATGCCCAGCCCGGGACCGACATTACCCAGAGAAGCAATAACCGAGGACAAAGCCGTTATATTATCCAGCCCAAGCCCACTCATTATAAGGAAGCAGATAACAAGGGTAGCGAAGTATAGAATCGCCAGCCCGATGATTCGGGAAGTGATCCCTTCCGGTATTATGCTGCCATCAATCTTTAACGGAATAACAGCCCGGGGGTTAAAAGCAAGCAGGATGCGGCGATAGGTATACTTTGCCAGCACCAGCAGGCGGATAACCTTCAAAGCACCCCCGGTTGAGCCGGCTGAAGCACCGATTACCATCAGGATAAGCAGTAGTGATTTGGCAAAGTCTGTCCAGGCATTGAAATCGGTGGTGGTAAAACCGGTTGTGGTCATAATTGATACGGTTTGAAAGCTGCTATATCTCAGGGCTTCACCAAAAGGCAGCCCCATATTTATTATCAGTTCCAGGTTTAGGATAAGGGTAACCACTATAATGAGGGTGATATACAACTTGAACTCGGAATTCTTGAGCAGCCGCATCGGTTGGCGTTTGAAGATAAGGAAATAGTAAAGCCCGAAGTTTATTCCGGCGGCTATCATAAAGAAGATAACAATGGTTTCGACAAACAGGCTGTTATAAGCGCCAATGCTCAGGTCGGTTGGTGTGAAACCGCCGATAGGCGTGGTACTCAGGGTTACCGTCATGGCGTCGAATATGGGTAATCCGGCAATGCGCAGCAGGACGAACTCGGTTATCGTCATACCGAAATATATAAACCACAGGGCTTTGGCGGTATCACGAATACGTGCCGTCAGCCTTTCTCCCTGTTGTCCGCCCGGCATCTCGGCCTCTGCCAGGTGGGCGGCGCCGATACCCAGTATCGGGAACAGGGCGACGAAAAGTATGATTATGCCCATACCGCCGAGCCATTGGGTAAGGGAGCGCCATAAAAGGATGCCCTCAGCCTGGGTTTCAATGGAGGTGAACACTGTAGCCCCGGTGGTTGTATAGCCGGACATAGCTTCAAAATAGGCATCCAGGAAGCTGGGTAGGGCGCCGGATAGTGTATAGGGCAGGGCACCGAAGAGAGAAGCTACCATCCAGCCACCGGCGACCATTACTATAGCTTCCCGACGGCTCATCCCCCTCTCTTTTACCGGTAGCAGTCGCCATAGCAGCAAGCCCGAACCCAGGCTGATAGCCATTGAAATGGCGAAGGCAGAGGTGTCTGCCCCGTTATTAAAAAGGCTCCACAGTAGAGGCAGGAGCATGGTCAAGCCTATGCTGGCTATCAGCAATCCCATATAGTGGAGAACAACTTTTATCCTCATTATTGGCTCTTACTTGAAAAGCTTTTCCACGGCGGGTACGGCTGGCAGGGGAGATACTATGATGATATGGTCCCCGGCTTTTACGACGCTATCGTCGGGTGGAATAATAACTGAATCATTACGCACGATAGCTCCGGCTATGGCTTCTTTTGGCAGGCCGGCTTCGCTGATTTTCTTATTAACAATACCTGCCGTCGGGCTGGTAACAAACTCAATGGCTTGCAGCTGCTGTCCCTCGAGCAGCGCTGATGATATAGCTCCGCCGTGGAGAACGAAGCGGGTAATTTTATCGGCGGCTAATATCGTTGGCAATGCGGCTACATCAACACCTATCGCCTCGGCAAGCGGGATATATCCCGGCCTGTTGATTACCACCAGGCTTCGGGGTACTCCCAGGTTCTTGGCCAGCAGCCCGCATAGTATATTGAGCTCATCACTATCGGTAGTAGCCACGAAGGCATCCGCCGATGGCACACCCTGTTCGATAAGGAAGCTGCGGTCGGTGCCGTCACCCTGTAATACCTCTACATTGTCCAGCTTGGCGGCTATTTCCTGGCAGAGTTCCAAATCGTTCTCAATAATCTTTACCTTGACTCCCCGCCTTTGCAGACCTTCTGCGGTGAGGAAACCAATCCTGCCGCCGCCGAAGATAACCACCTTCTTCGCCGGACGTTTTGGCTGGCTGAATAGCTTGCCCAGTTCATCCATAAACTCCCGGGAGGCAATCAGGTAGACGCTGTCGCCCTCAGCTATAACCTTATCGCTATCGGGCGTGATGACGCCTCCTTCATGGACAATAGCCGCTACGACACATGGTTTGGGAAAGGCAAGCTCGCCCAGCGTCTTGTCAACCAGGGCTTCTCCTTCCACCCTGAACTCCCTTATCTGAACAAGCCCATCGGCAAAGTTCTCCACCGGGGTGGAATAGAAGCCGGAGAGTATGCTCGTTATCTCCTCGGCTGCTTCAGCCTCCGGATTGATGAATACATCAATCCCAAGGCTCTTGGGTCTTACTATACGGCGTGTTGCCGTGGCTGACTTGGCCGGTGTAACGAAGTAGCCCGAATAATCCGGATTTCTGATTCTGGCGGCGGTTAAACCGGCACCCAG
>DAOWJL010000016.1 GCA_030640385.1 Dehalococcoidia bacterium
AGCTGGGAACTCTGCCGCAATACTCTCCTTTGATGACGATGCTGCACCTCGGCGAGTTGATAGCCATGAAGGGGGGCGAAGAATTCAGCCTGGCTGTTTCCGGTGGTTTTCTTGAAGTGCGGCCAGACAGAGTTATAGTACTGGCTGATTCCGCGGAGAGGGCTGAGGAGATTGATATCGCCCGCGCTGAAGAAGCTAAAAGCCGCGCTGAGAAACGGCTGGAAGAAAAATATACCCCCGAGACTGATAGTGTCAGGGCTGAAGCAGCACTGCGACGCTCGCTTATTCGGCTAAAGGTAGCCACCCGACGGAGAAAAAGGCGGCCTGGAATTTAGTTAGCGATTATAGTGTTCGGATAGTTATAAATATTTCTATTTTTCAAGATTGGAAGCCCTTTTATAGACTCAATAACCATAAGACCGCGCTTAATGTCAACACTTTCTTGTGGAGCTATAACCGGAAAAAGGGCGCATTTTAGCATCAAATAAATCTGAAAATGGACAGATATTTGATGGGGTGAGCAAGCTTACTGATTTCTTGAAACGGGTTTGCTTGAAAGCTTAGATAATCTCAAGGGAGGCTCTGGTGCCAGCTTTAGCCGCCTTCACTCTGATAAGGGTACGTATCGCCTGGGCTATCCGACCCTGCTTACCGATAATACGGCCTTTGTCTTCATCAGCAACCTGCAATTTGAGAACTATTCCTTCCTCAGCTTCTTCCTCGGTAACCACTACATCATCAGGCGCATTCACTAATGATTTGGCGATGTATTCTACCAGGTCTTTCATGATTTCTCCTTTGTTGCCTTAAACTTATCCATAATGCCTGCTTTGGTTAGGAGTCTACCGGCAGTGGCCGTTGGTTGTGCTCCCTGCCCCAGCCATTTCAATGCTTGCTCTTCGTCTATAACCACCGTCTCCGGGTCGGTAAGGGGGTTATAATGGCCGATAATGCTAATAAACGCACCATCTCGAGGGGAACGTGAATCGGCTACAACCAGCCGATAACTTGGTTTTTTTGGGGCGCCTACTCGTCTGAGTCTTATTTTTACCATTTTCTGTTTTTCTTCCTGGTTATTATGCAATAAAATAATATTGATGTCAATAGCGGGATAGGTAAAGTAGAAACGCTCATTTGTCACGCTGCTTGTGTAATCGCTATAATTGAAGAAATGAAGGCAAAGACGCTACACAACTGGAAACTGGGTGTTGGCCAGGCGAAGGGAATACAAAAGCAGCTGGCGCTGAAGGTATCAAGAAGCGATGAAATTGTTTCGCCGAAGTATATCGCCGGTGTGGATATTGCCGCCGGCAAAGCTGGCGGGATAGCCTGTGCGGCGGTCGTGGTATTAAGCTATCCCGGACTGCAACTGGTTGAATTGGAGGTAGCACAGGGCAGGCTTGAATTACCCTATATACCGGGGCTCCTATCTTTCAGGGAATCACCACTGATACTGGCAGCCTGCCGTAAAATTAAAACCTCACCTGACCTGATAATGGTTGATGGGCAGGGGATTGCCCACCCGCGAAGACTGGGTATTGCGTCGCATCTGGGCTTGCTGCTTGATAAAACAACCATTGGTTGCGCCAAGTCACGGCTGTGCGGTAGCAATTTAATGCCTGGTGATGAACCGGGCAGCTATGAGGAAATAACTGATAACGGTGAAATAATAGGTGCAACCCTGAGAACGAAAACAGGGGTAAAGCCATTATATATTTCAACAGGACATAAAATTAATCTTGAAAATGCGGTATACTGGATAATGCGATGTTGCCGTGGATACCGCCTGCCGGAACCAACGCGTCTGGCGCACCTGGCGGCTGGCGGAAAGTTGTAGTAAAAAGAGAGATACACCCGCCCTCGGGAAGGCTTTTAAGAATTAAATAAAAACTAAAAGGGGTAGTTTGAAGGAGCGAAACCTTAAGATATATAGATAAAGGGAGGTTTGGAGGGACGCAGTCCCTCCAAACTAAATTCCCCCTCTCCTTCAAAGGAGAGGGGGATACAGGGGGTGAGGTAGATAGGAAATACTTGTATCTTTTTTATTATCTATTCCCGCCCGCCACCCTTAAGGAAAGGGGATACAGGGGGTGAAGTAGATATGTTTTTGGTTAACAGGAGGGAAGATGCGTGAATTAAAAGATAGAATAGAAGAACTGAAGCAAAGAATTTCCATGGCAATGGTGCGTCTTTGACATAGCTGGTAGAGAAAAAGAAATAAAGAAACTGGAAAAGAGAGCGACAAAACCGAATTTCTGGCAGGATTCGACTAAAGCACGGGTAATGATGCGCCGTCTGGCTGAATTAAAAAAGGTGGTTGATAGGTGGCGGGGACTGGAAAAAGGAGCAAATTATATAACCGAAGTAATTTCTATGGAATTCGAAGAGGAGAAAACTTCACTGGGCGAAGAGATCCAGGGTGAAGTTGACAGGATAGCCTCAAGCCTTGATGAATTTGAGTTCCAGATGGCTTTTAGTGGTAAATATGATAACCATAATGCAATACTGGCTATCCATGCCGGAGCCGGTGGTGTCGAATCCCAGGACTGGGCGGAGATGCTGCTCAGGATGTATCTGCGCTGGGCTGAGCGTCGTAAATATGAGACTAAAATACTGGATACAACACCTGGCGAAGAAGCCGGAATAAAAAGCGTTATGGTTGAGGTCGGCGGTGATTACAGTTTCGGCTATTTGAAATCGGAACACGGTGTGCACCGCCTGATAAGGCTTTCCCCATTTGATGCTGATCATGGTCGGCATACATCTTTTGTCCTTGTAGAGGTGATGCCCGAAGCGGAAGGGGGCATTGACCTGAAAGTATTACCTGAAGATATAAGGATTGATACCTTCAGATCCAGCGGTCCCGGGGGGCAGCATATGCAGAAAACAAGCAGTGCCGTCAGAATTACGCACCTGCCGACGGGTATCGTGGTTACCTGCCAGAGTGAGCGTTCTCAATATAAGAACAAAGAAAATGCCATGGTGGTTCTAAGGGCGCGGTTGCTCAAGATAGAAATGGCAAAAAAAAGAGAAGAGAGAAACAAATTAAAAGGGGAACATGTAATCGCTAGTTGGGGTAACCAGATAAGGAGCTATATACTCCACCCGTATAAGATGATAAAAGACCACCGCACAGAATACCAGACGGGTAATACGGATGCTGTGCTGGATGGTGAGCTGGACGGATTCATAACCGCCTACCTGAGGGCGGGTTTGGGTAAGGATGATGATTAAAAAGATAACTAATCTGATAATAGCTATAAGCTTGTTATCGGTTTTAATAAGCTCGGTAGCGGTTAAAGCTGACGAAGGAATAAGGATAACGGAGAGCTCGGCTGAAGTAGCGTTTCCGTACAAGCTTGTTTTTAAAATAGAAGCCGAAAGCGATGTAGATATAAAAGATATCCGCCTTCATTATCAGGTTGACCGTGACCATTTTGCCGTGGTAACCAGCGAAATAATAATTGAGTTCATTCCGGATACAGAGGTAGCTACCGGCTGGACATGGGATATGATAAAGAGTGGCGGGCTGCCAACCGGTACAAACATAGAATACTGGTGGACGGTAACGGATGCTGATAACGAAAGAATTGAGACGGAAAAATATAGCATTCAGTTCAACGATGAGCGTTATAAATGGCATAGTCTGATAGAAGGTGATATAACAATCTACTGGTATCAGGGTAATGATGATTTCGCCCGGCAGCTTATGGTGGTGGCACAGGAGGCATTGATTAGGCTGGCGATGGATACCGGCGCTCATCTGCAAAGGCCGGTCAGGCTTTATATTTATGCCAGCGCTCAAGACCTTCAGGGGGCAATGATATTTCCGCAGGAATGGACCGGGGGAGTAGCCTATACCACATACGGAATGGTGGCTATTGGTATTAATGCGGGTAATATGGAATGGGGCAAAAGAACAATTGTCCACGAACTGACGCATCTTGTTACTCAGCAGGTGACCTTTAATCCCTATAATTCATTGCCTGTATGGTTGAATGAGGGCTTGTCAATGTATGCTGAAGGGGAAATGGAGCATTTATTTGAAAACTATTTGGAGCAGGCAATATTAAATGATGAGCTGATATCGGTGTGTAGCCTGGCGAGTCCATTTTCTGCTGATGCACGGCTCTCATACCTATCTTATGCACAGAGTATGAGTATTGTTGAGTTCCTTATTGATAACTATGGACAGGAAAAGATGCTTGAACTGCTTAATATCTTCGAGAAAGGCAGCAGCTATGATGGGGCGTTGATGACGGTTTACGGCTTCGATATGGATGGCCTTAACGACCGGTGGCGTGATTATATCACTGCAGTATACAGGCTAGTGATGGGGGATGAACCAGAAACGGCTCAAAAAACTGTATTATTTATCCTGGCGGCAACATCCATGCTGGTTTTGGGATTGATTATTAGAAATGGTAATGGAGACGGAGATGATGAAAAGTCCTTTACAATTCATGATTTACCTGTTTCAGAGCGGCCAAGGGAGAGGTTACAAAAATACGGTGCAGAGTCGCTATCGGCACAGGAAATACTGGCTTTGATATTGGGTCGTGGTATTGCCGGGGAGTCTGTTATGGTAACCGCCCAGAGGCTATTGAGTGAGTTCGGCAATTTAAAGACACTTGCCGGCGCCTCACTGGAGGAGCTGTCGCAGGTAAGGGGAATTGGTCTTGCAAAAGCGTCTCAGATTAAAGCCGCTTTTGAGCTGGCAGGAAGGCTGGAAAGATATGCGGAAGATGAAAAGAGACCGCTGCTCAAAACGCCGGAAAATGTTGCCGAGCTTCTAAAAAGTAGCTTTAGGGGTAAAACGAGGGAGCACTTCATGGTGGTTTTACTGGATACCCGAAGCCGTTTGATAAAGGTATCCCAGATTTCGATAGGCAGCCTGGATAGCAGTATAGTTCACCCCAGGGAAGCATTTAAGGAAGCCATATCAGCCAGTGCCGTATCGGTTATACTGGCGCATAACCACCCATCGGGAGACGATAGCCCCTCAGAAGATGACATAATATTAACAAAGAGGCTGGCTGATGCCGGGGAACTGATGGGGATAGAGGTTCTGGACCATATTATCATAACCGATAACAGTTACCTGAGCTTGAAAAGAGCAGACTTGTTTTAAGAAGTAAAAGATGAAAAGACTGATATTTGCGTTTGTTTCGTTAATACTTGTATGTGTACTGCTGGTATTGTATCTGCCTGGTGGCATTATTGGACCGAATCAGACAGAAACAAAAACTACTACAATCAGAGAAAGCATACTCAATCTTTACGGTATAGATCCGTATTCGCTGGACCCGGCGACTGTTGGTGATGCCACCTCAGTATCATACATGATTCAGATATTCGGTGGCCTGGTTCGCTTTAACGACGATATGGAAATAGCGTCGGATATTGCCGGGGATTGGGATGTAAGTAATGACGGCAGAATATATACTTTTTATCTGAGAGATGATGTTCGTTTCCACAGCGGCAGGCAGGTAAAAGCAGAGGATTTTAAATATTCATGGGAACGTGCCTGCCAGCCGGCTACAGGCTCTCAAACAGCCGCAACCTATCTTGGTGATATTGTCGGTGCCGGGGAGGTGCTGGTAGGGGAGAGGGAAAATATTAGTGGCATAGAGGTCGTTGATGACTACACCCTGAGGGTAACTATAAACGAGCCCAAATCATATTTCCTGTATAAACTGACGTATGCTACTGCCTTAGTGGTGAACAAAGATAATGTTGAAACCGGTGGAGATTGGTGGCGTAACCCGGACGGAACCGGACCGTTTAAACTGAAGCAGTGGGATGAAGGCAGCCTGCTGGTGCTGGAGAGAAATGATTTCTATAACCCGTTAAGCAGTTTTCGCGGCGTTGATATGATTAACTTTCATTTGTGGGCTGGCAGGTCTATGGATTTATATGAGACGGGACAGATTGATATCGGGCAGGTCAATTTGGCTTACATTGATAAAGTAACCGATACCGATGGTGATTTCTATACACAACTGGAGATATTCCCCGAACTTAGCCTGGTTTATCTAGGTTTTAACTGCCAGAAGCCACCCTTTGATGATGTCGATATACGCCGTGCCTTTTCTATGGCTATAGATAAAGAAAAACTGGTTTCGCTGATTTACAAGGATACCATGAGCCGGGCTGATGGCATCCTGCCATCCGGTATGCCGGGCTATAATGAATCTTTAATAGGGCTTGAGTATGATGTAGAGCTTGCCCATGAACTGATTGCCGCCTCGGAATATGGCAGTGTATCAAATCTGCCGCCGATAAATATAACCACCGGGGGGAGGGGAGGGCATATTCCATCGGAATTGGAAGCTATAATACACGAATGGCGTATTAATCTGGGGGTGGAAGTAGAGGTGAGGCAGCTGGAGCCGGAAGTATATCTGTACGAGCTTATGCAGGAGAAGGATGAGATGTTCTACTGGGGCTGGAGTGCCGATTACCCCCACCCACAGAATTTCCTTGAAGTACTTTTTGCCAGTGGATCTGAATACAATGTCGGCGGATATAGCAACCAGGAAGTGGATTCACTGATGAAGATGGCAAGCCAGGAGCAGAATAGAGAGACAAGCCTTGAGCTATACAGACAGGCAGAGCAGATGATGGTCAGCGATGCCGCCTGCCTGCCCCTGTGGTACGGGAAGAGTTATGTGCTTGTTAAGCCATATGTGGAAGGATACAGGTTAAACCTTCTGGGGTATGCTGCGTTGAGTGAGGTATCAGTTATTAGGTTAGATTAATGGCGGAGGGGGTGGGATTCGAACCCACGGTCCCCTTGCAGGGACAACGGTTTTCAAGACCGTCACCATAGACCACTCGGACACCCCTCCGATGCGAATGGCATAGATATTATACTTATATCCAGTTAAAATATCTATGCTGATTATAAATCTTATACGCAAGGAGGATTCTATGGAGAAGTATTATAAAAACGTGCAGGAGAAGTTGATGGTGCAGAGGGATATCATCCGCTCCTTGCTAAAAGACCCGCAGATTATAGGTGACTATTACGAAGCAATAATAAGGGATGCCATCAGGGAGAGTATATCGGAATCCTTTGCCGTTAGACGGGGCGTCATCCTGTCCGATACGGGAGAAACCAGCCGCGAGTGCGATATCATAGTCTACAGTGCGGCTGAGTATGGCCCGCTGTTTTTATCAGAGAACATAGTGGTAGTAAAACCAGAGGCTGTGCGTATTGTTATACAGGTGAAGGGAACACTGAATGTGGAGAACCTAAAGGATGCCATAGAAAATCTGTCATCTGTTAACAGGATGAGGGCCGGTATCTGGAAGCTTATTGTCGGGCTGAAAACGACGGTTCCCTACGAGGGGCTGGTTAATATGTGCGCCCAGTCAAGGTGCGTCAACGGCGTCTTTGCCTTCTCCACAAGCCAGAGGTATGAAAAGGAAACGATATCTTTGCAGATGGAGAAGTTCGTCGGTTTGCTTAAATCAATAACGGCGCCGGGTATGTACCAAAGAAGCGATGCCGGTGATTATGTAGCATTGGAAGCAACCGGGGTGGATAAATTCGCCGGCGTGCCCTTTCCGAGTGAGTAGGTTTACCTAATAACCTTCTCCCCCATGTATTTTCGCAACACATCGGGGATGGTGATGCTGCTGTCGGCTTGCTGGTAGTTTTCCATTATGGCGATGACAATCCTCGGCAGCGCCAGCCCGGAGCCGTTGAGGGTATGGACGAACCGGGGTTTGCTTTCCGGGGTGGGGCGGCAGCGGATGTTAGCCCGCCGTGCCTGGAAATCGCCGCAGTTGGAGCAGGAGCTTACCTCAAGCCACTCGCCGCAGCCGGGCGCCCAGACCTCAATATCATAGGATTTCGTTGCGGCAAAACCCAGGTCGGCGGTGCATAGTTCTTTAATTCGGTAGGGCAAACCCAGTTTAAGGCAAACACTTTCGGCGTCATTTAACAGCTTCTCAAGCTCGTCATTGGAGTTTTGCGGCTCGGTGAACTTATATAGCTCGACTTTATCAAACTGATGGCCGCGCTTTATACCGCGCGTATCCTTGCCGGCAGACATCTTCTCGCGGCGTAAGCAGGCGGTATCGGCGACATAGTAAATGGGTAGAATGCCCGGCGAAATGATTTCATCACGGTGCATGTTTGTCAGCGGTACTTCTGCCGTAGGCACGAACCAGAGGTCATCTTCTTCGTCGTGATAAAGGTTATCGGCAAACTTGGGCAGGTTGCTGGAGCCGACCATGCATTCACGTTTGACCATAAAAGGCGGGTAGATTTCCTGATAACCATGTTCCTTGCTATGGAGGTCAAGCATAAAATTAATAAGTGCTCGCTGGAGGCGGGAACCGGCCCCCTTGAGGACGTAGAAACGGGTGCCCGAAAGCCTGGCTCCCCGTTCAAAGTCGATAATACCGAGGTCCTCACCCAGCTTCCAGTGAGGAGAAGGCTGAAATTCGAATTCGGGCAACTCACCAAAGGTGCGTAATACTATGTTATCGTCTTCGCTTTTACCGATGGGCACAGAGGGTTGGGGGATATTGGGCACGCGCAGCAGCAGGTCATTTAACCGGCAATCCAGGTCTCTGAGTTCATCATCAAGGTTTTTTACTATTTCACGTAATTCACGTCCCTTATCGGCGGCTTCAGCTCTCTTACCCCTGGCTAGCTCCTTGCGCTCACGCCTCTTACCCTCAATTGTAAGCAGCTTCTGGCGGCGTAAGGCATCAATCTCAATGATTTCATCTAAAGATGCGCTGTCCTGGCGGTCTGCGATTGCCTGACGCACCAGCTCTGTATTTTCACGTATAAACTTAAGGTCTAGCATGGATTTCCCCTTTTGCCGCTTTCACTGGAGACGGTGGCTTACCAGATTTAATAACAGGTAACATAATAATAACTATTGGTTATAAACTATTCCTTATAAATCCCCTGGATATCACGGCAGTAGTTGCCTTCTGGCGTCTCAACCACAATGTAGTAGAATTGTTTGGTCACCGGGTTCTCCTCTAAGAATGCTTTGGCAGAAGCTGCATCAGGTGCCTTGTGGACCCGATAAATCATTGTAGCACCATGCCTTTGCACATGGTCCTCCCTGACAAAATTGACCTTAGCCGGTTTAGCTTTTTTTACTTTAATGGCGGGAGTGGCACGTTTCTCCGGCTCCAGGTCGTTCTTTCGCTGACCGCCGTGTTTGGCAAAGCTCTCCTTGGCTTTTTGCCAAATTTCATGCGTCAGGTCATCTCCGCAAATAACTGCCTCATATTTCCCTTGCTCTGTTGGGTAGTAGCCGAAAATCAATACCTCGGTACATATCAGATTTTGAGAATCTCGGGCAACATGGATGCAGGGTAATTCCAATAGGGCTTTTCGCGCATCCCCATCGTTATCAAAAGTGTACATCACAAAGGGGTCCTTTTTGGGTGAGCTTACACGAGCCATCCAATACGAACTCGCAATGTCCAGAGTATCATGCCTCGTTCCCCTGTTATCCTTTTCGGTAAAGGACTTACCAGCCTGCTCTTTTGGGACAGAGTCTCCTTGTCCAAACAACTTTTTCATGAAACCCATCCTCCACCTCCTTAGATTTTATGTTTAAATCTGTGCTTAATTTATATAAGTATCCTTATGCTTTCGCCCTCTGCTGGGGGAATAGAATAACCTCGCGTATTGATTGCTGGTTGGTAAGCAGCATAACCAGGCGGTCTATGCCGACACCCAGGCCGCCGGTGGGTGGCATGCCGTATTCCATAGCCAGCAGGAAGTCTTCGTCGATAACCTCCTGCTCTTCATCTTTGCCCCGGTCTTTCTGCTGTGTAACGAAACGCTGGCGCTGCTCTACCGGGTCGTTGAGCTCGGTGAAGGCGTTGGCAATCTCTATACCGCCGGCAAAGGCTTCGAAGCGCTCCACCACCCGTTCCTGCCCCGGCTTTCTCTTTGCCAGGGGTGACATTGAAAGCGGGTAGTCCATAATGAAGGTAGGCTGTATCAGTTCCGGCTCAAGGTAGGTAGAGATAAGCTCGTCAACCAGCTTGGACCAGTTTTTATTGGGGTCTACATCCAGCCCAAGCTCCCGCATTTTTACCCTGAGCAAATCGGCATCAGGATACTGGACAAAATCAATACCGCTATGCTCGGCTACTGCCTGGCGCAATTCCAGGCGAGGCCATGGCGGTTTAAAGTCGATAGTATTATCGCCGAATGTAACCCTGTAGCTACCGGTAATCTTTTTAACGATAGAAGAAGCCATTTCCTCAAAAAGGTCCATAATATCGTTATAATCTGCATAAGCCTGGTAGATTTCAAGCATGGTGAACTCCGGGTTATGTTTGGTGGAGATTCCTTCATTGCGGAAGATACGCCCCAGCTCGTAGACCCTGTCTAAGCCGCCTATTATTAGTCGCTTGAGGTGGAGCTCAAGGGCTATGCGCAGGTAGAAATCCTGGTCGAGAGCATGGTGATGGGTTATAA
>DAOWJL010000088.1 GCA_030640385.1 Dehalococcoidia bacterium
TATTCCAGAAACTCAGCCAGCTCCGCAATAAATGATGGATTGTGCAGGGGGTTGCTTATGGAAGAAGAGATAAAACCACGTTACGTAATCAGTATAGCCGCCGAGATGCTCGGCACCCAGACTTATACTTTGCGTTACTATGAAAAGGTGGGCATAATTAAACCGGCACGGTCCCGTGGGAATATACGTCTTTATTCCGATATGGACCTGGCGCTTCTTCAACGGGTAAGGACGCTTATGGAAGAACTCGGCGTTAACCTTGCCGGGGTGGAGGTTATTATGAGGATGTCACAACAAATCGCCCAGCTACAAAAAGTCAATGATAAACTTGAGGCAGAGCTAGATACAATAAGGAGAGAGGAAGCATGAGGCAGGAAAGATTTACCGAACAGGCGCAGGAGGCATTAGCCGCCTCCCAGCAGCTGGTTCGTCAATTCAAACACAGCCAGTGGGATGTCGAGCATATCTTGCTCGCCCTGCTACAGCAGAAAAAGGGGCTGGTTGGCGATATTATCAAAGAACTCGGCACTGATATAGAGGCAATCAGAAAACAGGTTATTGCCTCCCTGGAAAAGACGCCTCAGGTCTCTTGTGAAACTGAGCAAATCTACGCCACCCCCCGGGTCGCCAAGCTGCTGGAAACGGCAGGCAATGAGGCTGACCGGCTCAAGGATGAGTTTATCGGTACCGAACATTTTCTGATTGCCATAAGCGGGGACGAAAGGGGAGAGGCAGCCAGAATACTGCATGACGCCAAGATAAACCAGGAAAAGGTTTATGGTGCCCTGAAGAAAATAAGGGGCGGGCACCGCGTTACCGATTCCAGAGCCGAGAGCAAATACCGCTCTCTGGCAAAATACAGCCGTGACCTTACCGAACTCGCCCGCCAGGGTAAGCTTGACCCGGTTATCGGTCGAGATGAAGAAATTAAACGGGTAATGCAGATACTTACCCGGCGCACGAAGAATAACCCGGTGATCGTCGGCGAAGCCGGTGTAGGCAAAACGGCTGTCGCCGAAGGAGTGGCGCAGAAAATTGCCGCCGATGATGTCCCCGAATCCCTGAGAAACCGCCGCGTGATGGCGCTTGATATGGGAGCGCTGGTGGCTGGCAGCAAGTTCCGTGGCGAGTTTGAAGAACGCCTCAAGGCGGTAATGGACGAAGTGCGTGAGGCACAGGGCGAGGTAATACTTTTTATTGATGAGGTTCATACCGTTGTCGGCGCCGGCGCCGCCGAAGGCTCCATTGATGCCAGCAATATGCTCAAACCGGCCCTGGCTCACGGCGAATTACAGTGTATCGGTGCTACTACACTGGACGAATACCGTAAATTTATTGAAAAAGACAAAGCCCTGGAGCGACGCCTGCAGCCGGTCTATGTCGATGAACCTGATGCCGAAGCTACTATCGCCATATTAAAAGGCTTGAGACCGAGGTATGAGGCACATCACAAGATTAAAATAAGCGACCAGGCACTGGAGGCGGCGGTGCATTTAAGCCAGCGTTATATATCCGACAGACACCTGCCGGATAAAGCTATTGACCTCATTGATGAAGCCGCTTCAAAACTGCGCCTGGAAACCGAGAGCGCCCCGCCGGAGGTTAAATCGCTGGAGAAGCGCCTGAAGCAGTTAACCAATGAAGAAGAGGCTGCCTCACAACGGCAGGAATATGAAAACGCCGCCCAGCTCAAAGTCGAAAGATTACATATGGAAGAAGAATACGACCAGGCTAAGAGCCAGTGGTTAAAACAGCAGAAGATTGAAGAGGAGGTTGGTGAAGAAGATATCGCCCAGCTTGTCGCCGTCTGGACGGGTATACCGGTATCCCAGATGCTTGAGGGCGAAGCCGAAAAGCTGATTCACATGGAAGAGCGCCTCCACGAGCGGCTCGTCAACCAGGAGGAAGCGGTAAAGGCTATTTCGGAGGCTATCAGGAGAAGCCGCGCCGGGCTCAAGGACCCGCAGCGGCCGATAGGCAGCTTCATGTTCCTTGGGCCTACCGGTGTCGGCAAGACCGAGCTTGCGAAAACCCTCGCCTGGTTCCTCTTCGGTGATGAAAACGCCATGGTACGCCTGGATATGTCTGAATACCAGGAGAGACACACCGTATCACGTCTCATCGGCGCTCCGCCGGGCTATGTCGGCTATGATGAGGGAGGGCAGCTCACCGAGCTGGTAAGGCGCCGCCCATACCGGGTAATACTGCTGGACGAAATTGAAAAGGCACATCCCGAGGTTTTTAACAGCCTGCTACAGGTACTTGACGACGGGCGTCTTACCGATGGCCACGGGCGGACGGTGGACTTTAAAAACACGGTGGTTATTATGACCTCCAATGCCGGGGTGGAGCTTATAAAACGCCAATCTACTGTCGGTTTTGCCATACCGAAGGACAAGGCAAAGGCAGCTAAGAACAGCTATGAGCAAATTAAGGAAAAGGTAATGACCGAGGTTAAAAAGACCTTTCGTCCTGAATTTCTAAATCGCATAGATGAAATCATAGTATTCCATGAGCTTACCGAAGAAGAATTGAGGAGCATCGTTGATTTGATGGCAAAAGACCTGCAAAACCGACTGACTGACCGCAAACTGGCGATCGAAATCTCTGATAAAGCCAGGTCCTGGCTGGCTGAAGCCGGCTACGACCCGGTTTACGGAGCGAGACCATTGAGGCGAGCTATAGAACGTTATATAGAGAACCCTCTTTCAAGCAAGTTGCTGCGGGGTGAATTCACCCCGGGTGATACTATACTGGTTGACCGGGTGGCTGACGGCTTAACCTTCAAGGTAAAGAAAAATACGGCAGCAGCTAAGAAAAACCACCCGAGGCAGGAGAAAGTTGCAGACTAATCAGACAGATACATACAGCAGGCTGGATAAACTAAAAAGTACTCTGCGAAGATGGGAGTTCTGGGTAGGTATACTATCGGTAATCTTAACCGTCAGCCTGGCGGTATTAGTTGTGGTTTACTGGCAGTCATTCCAAAATATGGCTGGCTATAGCTATTTGGGTATGTTTTTCATCAGCATTATTGGCGGGGCTACCGTTATCATTCCGGTACCATCGCTTGCATTACAGTTCACCATGGGCGCCGTGCTGCATCCGGCCATAATAGGAGCCGTCGCCGGTCTGGGTACCGGTATAGGCGGCACCCTTATCTACCTCTTCGGCCGTAGCGGACGCAGGCTTTTTTTCAATACAGATTTCTCCATACAAAAATATGATAATTTTATCGTTCGCTGGCTGTCCCGTTTAACGGGCTGGACGCAACGTAGAGGCTCGCTTACCGTTTTCTTAATGTCAGCGATGCTCAACCCCGTTTTTTTCCCGATGGCGCTTGCCATCGGAGCCAGCCGCTTTCAGATGTGGCGCTTTTTTACTATGTGTTGGGCAGGCAATACGGTAAAGAGTATGATTATCGCTTACCTTGGTTATTTCGGCCTGGGCTCACTACTCCGCTGGCTGGGAATCGAGGTCTAGTATCTAGTCTTATAACAATTAAAAAGGATTTGCAATAGCTATATACAAGCAATACGCCGGATTAAAACCCGGCATCCCTGAGCTGGGTAATAAAATTGACGGTAGCGCAGCGATGTTCTATAATTATTATTGTCTGAGTTATTACCTGAACCAATTCACCCCGATTTTTAAGAGGTAAGCAAATTTGCAAGAAGCTTGCGGTGTTTTTGGTATCTATGCCCAAGATGAAGATATAGCCAGGCTTACCTTTTTTGCCCTGTTCGCTCTCCAGCATCGGGGGCAGGAAAGCGCCGGTATTGCCACTACCGATGGCAAGAATATTCAGGTATATGCCAGGATGGGGCTTGTATCCCAGGTATTTACCGAGGATACCCTCAGCAAGCTCACCGGGCATATTGCCATCGGCCACAACCGTTATTCCACCAGGGGTTCAAGCCACAGCTGCAATGTCCAGCCTATTATCGTCGGCAAAGATTCAGATACCCTGGCTATTGCCCATAACGGTAATATTACAAACGCCGAAGCTCTGTATAAAGAACTGGCTGACAAAGGCTATGCCTTCCGTACCTCAACGGACACCGAGGTTATCGCCAACCTTATACTTTCCTCCCCGGAAAAGAAATGGTTAGACAGGATAAGATACGCCATGCGCCGTCTACAGGGAGCATATTCCATGGTCATTATGACAAAAGACACGCTCTATGGTATCCGCGACCCCTTAGGCGTACGCCCCTTATGCCTGGGGACTATCGGTAATGGCCACTATGTATTAGCTTCGGAAAGCTGTGCCCTTGACCACATCGGCGCCAGTTTCTTAAGGGAGGTCAAACCGGGTGAGATAGTTTCTATTACCGAAAGTGGTATAGACAGCTACCAGGAAGAGACGGATAAAAAATCGCTCTGTATTTTTGAGTATATATACTTCTCCCGCCCCGATAGCACCATAAATGGACGCCTGCTCTACGCAGCACGGCAGGCTATGGGCGCCGGCTTAGCCGAAGAGCACCCGGTAGATGCCGATCTGGTTATCGGCGTACCCGATTCAGCCACCGCCGCCGGTTTCGGTTATGCCAATAAATCCGGTATCCCTCCGGGTGAAGGCTTGATTAAGAACCGCTATATGGGACGCACTTTTATCGAACCCGACCAGCGAATAAGAGACCTCGGTGTTCAACTTAAGTTTAATCCTCTGCAATCTTTATTGAAAGACAAGCGGGTGGTACTGGTCGATGACAGCATAGTCAGGGGTACAACTACGCCAAAGGTAATCAAGCTGCTGAGGAAGGGCGGTGCCAGAGAAATCCATATGCGTGTCTGCGCCCCGCCGATCCGCTACCCCTGTTTCTTCGGGGTGGATATGGCTACCCGCTGGGAGCTAATCGCTTACCAAAAAACAATACCCGAAATCAGGGACTTTATCGACGCCGACTCATTAGGCTACCTGAGTATTGACGGGCTTATCAAGGCAGTGGCTTTGCCCAAAGAGATATTCTGTCTTGCCTGTTTTACCGGTGAATACCCGGTGCCGGTGCAGCTTGAGATGGACAAACTGGCACTGGAAACGTCGATAACGGACGGTGTAGTGCCGGTGGAACAGCTTTAAATTGAAATAACATAACTATAAAGCTAATAATACCTCCTGTCTGATTGCAACAGCTATTTTCAAGTGTTATTATTAATTACTATTCGTCAGAAGCCAGAAATCCAGCTTGAAGGAGGTTTATTACGATGGGTTGTAGCCTGATATTCGGGGCAGCAATACCCGGCTTTTTCCTGAGTTCCTGGTTTGCCATGCTCTTATGGGGCGTTATTGCACCAAAGTTCAGTGTAGTAACAATAAGCTATATCGATTCTATGTTGATAACCATCAGCCTGTGGATTGTGGTAGCGCCTTTGGCGGCGGCTGCCGGTAAGGGTAAGTGGTTTAAGAAATAGGATATAACATAGAGTAAATCTTTTAGGAGGCAACATATTAAACAGTCCTATGCTGCGTCCGGCGTTAACCTGGAGACCGCCGATAGTATAAAGGCGCTTATCAAGCAGCATGTCAAGGATACGCTACGCCCCGAGGTGCTGGCCGGTCCCGGATTATTCGGCGGCCTCTTTGAACTGAAGGGGTTCAAGCAGCCGGTGCTGGTATCCAGCGTTGACGGAGTCGGCACCAAGCTTAAAATCGCCGAAGCCCTGGACAGATATGACACGGTGGGTATTGACATTGTCAATCACTGCGTCAATGACATATTCACCTGTGGCGCCGAGCCGCTCTTCTTTCTGGACTACATAGCTATGGGTAAGCTGGTGCCGGAAAAGGTGGAGGCTATTGTCAAGGGCTTGTCAGCAGCATGTCAAGAGGCTGGTTGCGCCCTTATCGGCGGTGAAACCGCTGAAATGCCCGGTATATATGCTGCAGGGGGCCATGATCTGGCAGGCTTTATAATCGGCGCCGTTGAAAAGGGGAATATTATAGACGGCAGGTCAATCTCGGCCGGCGACGCTGTCCTCGGCCTGGCATCCAGCGGCCTGCATACCAATGGCTATTCGCTGGCTCGCAAGGTCTTCGGTGATACCGCTTCGGCATTAAACAAACACTACCCTGAACTGGGTAAAACTGTCGGCGAGGTGCTCTTGGAGCCCCACCGCAGCTACTATAGAATGCTGAAGCCGGTCCTTTCCATTATAAAAGGAATGGCACACATCACCGGCGGCGGACTAATCGGCAACGTACCGCGTATTCTACCCGAGGGTTTGGCGGCAATATTTGACAGCAAATCATGGTCTATTCCGCCAATTTTTCGGCTAATCCAGAATAAGGGCGATATTGATGTAAAAGAAATGTACCGGGTATTCAATATGGGCATCGGCATGGTACTCATCTGCTCACCCGATAAAGTTGAACAGCTTATTAATCAACTGCCTGAAGCTATGGTTATTGGTGGGGTGTCGAAGCAGACGGGGAAGGAACGGGTGGTTATAAAGTAGGTTAGTACCATAATCAATTTCGGAGGTATTATGCGAGCCATTATTAGTGTCTCAGATAAAAGCGGGATAACCGAGTTTGCTAAAGACTTAAGCCACTTAGGTTTTGAAATTTTCAGCACCGGCGGCACCAAGAAAGCATTGTCAGATGCCGGGGTGCCGGTAAAGAGCATCTCTGAAATCACCGGTTTTCCCGAAATACTGAATGGCAGAGTGAAAACCCTGCACCCGGCTGTCTACGGCGGGCTGCTTGCAAAACGTAACCTGCCCGAGCATATGCAGGAACTGGAGAAAAATAATATCCAACCCATTGACATGGTAGTGGTCAACCTGTATCCATTTGTCCAGACTGTGTCAAGGGAAGGAGTAACCCTGGATGAGGCGCTGGAGAATATAGACATCGGCGGGCCGACAATGCTGCGGGCATCCGCCAAGAATTTCCCCGGTGTTATAGTTGTCGTTGATCCCGCGGACTACAACGTGATCCTGGAAAAACTTAAATCCGGAGAGGTATCTCTGGACGAACGTAAAAGGCTGGCGCAAAAGGCTTTCCAGCATGTGGCGATATACGACACCGCCATCTCGGGGTACCTCAGACAGAATGAGGAAGGCTTGCCCGAAGAGATGACTATAGCCCTGAAGAAACGCTATGGCCTGCGCTACGGCGAGAACCCGCACCAGCCAGCCGCCTTCTACGCCGAACAGGCAATAGCCACCAGGCAGGATAACGGCATAACCCGGGCAAAGCAGTTATGGGGCAAGGAGCTATCCTTCAACAACATCCTTGACGCCGATGCCACCTGGAGCGCCGCTGTTGATTTTTCAGAAGCGACGGTAGCCATCGTCAAGCACACCAATACATGCGGCTTGGCCAGCCACCCGGATATCGCCGAAGCCTATCGTCGTGCTTTCAACGGTGATACCGTCTCCGCCTTCGGTGGTATCGTCGCCAGCAACAGGACGGTTAACAAGGAAATGGCCGAGGCAATGAGAGGGGTATTTTATGAAATAGTCATCGCCCCGGAATATGA
>DAOWJL010000018.1 GCA_030640385.1 Dehalococcoidia bacterium
GGGATACAGGGGGTGAGGTAAATACGATAACCCCCCACCCCATTGACATCACATATCCGTAACTCTAGAATGGGCAAAGGATTATAACAAGGAGGCATCCAAAGTGAAAAGGCCAGACCTGCTGTTGCTGATAGCCATATGGGAGTTCATAACCGCCTTCGGGGCTTTTATTGGTATAAGTATCATCGCCGTCTTCGCTTTCCCTGATGCTATCAACCACACATGGGGGTCAGCTACTCCCGGCGTTATTTTCGGTTTTAGCATAGCCATCCTGGTGCTTCTTTGCTATATTGGAATCGCTATAGCCGGTGGCATAGGTATACTACAGGGAAAAGAGTGGGGGCGGATTTTAAGCATTGCCCACGCTGCACTAAACCTGTTTTCCTTCCCCATCGGTACCGTCATCGGCATACTCAGCATTATCTATCTGACAAGACCCGAAGTAATAGATTATATAAAGGCTAACAGCGGGGAGCAGCAGACGTAAAATTATCCGGCTAAAAGCCTAGACGTTGTTCTTTACGACAAAGTTCCTCAGTGTACCTAACTGCGGTATTCTAACCTCTACGGTATCACCGGGGTACATTGGACCTATACCGCTGGGGGTACCGGTGGCGATAATATCCCCCGGCAGCAAGGTCATTACATTTGATATGAAGTTTATTATTTCCGGTATGGAATAGATAAGGTCAGCGGTATTGCCCTGCTGTTTTAGCTTGCCGTTCAGATAGGTCTCCAGTGTAACGCCAGAGGGGTCAAGCTCGGTCTCAATCCAGGGCCCTATGGCGGCGAAGGTATCAAAGCCTTTAGCCCTGGTCCACTGCCCATCGTGGTTCTGGAGGTCCCTGGCGGTAACATCGTTAAAGCAGGCATAACCCAGTACATATTCCAACGCATCTTCAGCGGTTACCCGCCACACCGGTTTCTTTATCACCACCGCCAGCTCACCTTCATAGTCTACCCTGGCTGAGACAGAGGGATAGACAATGTTAGCCCCGGGCCCTATTACCGCCGTCGAAGGTTTCATAAATGTCAGTGGGGAATTGGGTAACGGCATATTGAGTTCTTTTACATGTGAGTGATAGTTAAGGCCCATAGCTATTATCTTTGATGGCTCACACGGCGCAAGCAACTTTACTTCATTCTGCGGATAAGACTGGTCTGTGAACTTTATATGACGGAAGGGCTTGCCCTCTATTACCTTGATGTTCTGACCGTCCAGGACGCCATATCTGGCTTTGCCGTCAGTGGTAAAGCGCACTATCTTCATGGTTAAAAGATATTCTAGCCGATACAGCTTAAAAAATGCAACAACACGAAGAGTGCACTTCGCCAATAGTGCCCGGCGCCCTGCCATTATACTTCTTGACACGACTAATACTGGTTGTTAAACTGTAACGCTGCATTATTTATCTACCACCCGCTACTGATTTTCCGCATGGGAGACGTTATTTGTCACAGCAGCTTGACCAGGGACTGGTTTCCATCTTCACCGGTGATGGTAAGGGTAAAACCACAGCCGCAATTGGCGCTGTCGTCAGAGCCGCCGGCCATGGGTTGCGGACGTTCGTTATTTATTTTTTGAAGGGCAAAGACTATATTCACGGCGAGAATACCATACTTTCACGGCTTCCCAATGTCAGCCTGGCTAGCTTTGGCCAGGAAGGCTGGGTTGACAGGGAAAATATAAAGCCGGAACATAGAGAGCAAGCCGGGTTAGCCTTAGCCACAGCCAGAGAGGCTATAAATAGCGGTGACTATGATATTATAGTGCTGGACGAGATAAATATAGCCATAAACTACGGCCTGATTGAACTGGATGAGGTAATCAAGCTCGTAAATGATAAGCCCAAACAGGTAGAGCTTATTCTCACCGGCCGTTATGCCAACCCCAAACTGGTGCAGATGGCAGACCTGGTTACTGAAATGCAGATGATTAAACACCCCTATACACAGGGTATAAAAGCACGGCGGGGTATCGATTACTAACCGAAATAATCTAAAGGAGGAGTGTATGAAAGTAACACTAAGCGTCATAAAAGCCGATATCGGTGGTTATGTAGGGCATTCCGAGTCCCACCCGGCTATACTGGAGCTGGCCCGGGAAAGCCTTGAAAAGGCAAAGTCATCAGGGCTTCTCATCGACTTCTACGTTACAAAATGCGGCGATGATGCCCAGCTGATTATGACCCACGAACAGGGAGAAAATAACGAGAAAATCCATAAGCTTGCCTGGGATACCTTTATCAGCGGAACCGAACTGGCCAGGAAGCTTAAGCTATCCGGGGCAGGACAGGACCTGTTATCTGATGCTTTCTCAGGCAACGTAAAGGGAA
>DAOWJL010000064.1 GCA_030640385.1 Dehalococcoidia bacterium
GAATTCATCCAGGTCATGCTGCGGTGTTGTCTCCAGTCCAACAATTAACAGGCATTTCTTATCGGGGAGCTGTACGGACCCGGCAACATCGAAAAGATTGCTGGCATAACTGCTTATTTGCTGGGCTAGGGTCATATTATGACCTCTATTCAGATTATGTGATGGTGTCTATACTAATTGTTCTGGCTCAGCTTGGTAAGCCGGGCAAAGGCATCCGGCTCCCTGATTGCCATATCAGCCAGCATCTTGCGGTTAATCTCGATGTTGGCTTTGTGCAGGTTGTTTATTAATTGACTATAAGTTATGCCGTTGGCTCTGCTGGCGGCGTTTATACGGGAAATCCAGAGGCGCCTCATATCGCCTTTTCGATCGCGGCGGTGGATGTAAGCATAGTTCAATGAATGGAGCATAGCCTCATGGGCACGCTTATAGAGTGAATGCCTCGTCGCTCTTTGACCTTTAGTCATTGCGAGAACTTTTTTATGTCGTTTGCGTGTAGTTACACTACTTTTAACTCGTGGCAAAATTAGCCTCCTATTTAATCAACACCGTAAGGTATAAGCCTTTTAATACGGACTCTATCTCGGGGGTGCAGTGGTATCATCTCATCAAAGAGACGCTTTGAACGATTTGATTTACGTCTTCGCAGGTGGCTTTTACCGCCTTTGGTACGCATAATTTTACCGCTACCGGTAATATGGAAGCGGCTTTTGGCTCCCTTGTGTGTTTTAAGCTTTGGCATCCTGCTCCTTCTCTACCTCTTCTTTTGCTTTTATTCTCTGGCTGGCAAGCGGTGTCAGGATTATATGAAGCCTGGCTCCCTCTCTGGTCGGTTGCTTTTCGACAGAAGATATTTCCTTCAGGACCTCCCACATCCTGTCCAGCAATTTCAAACCGAGTTCAGGGTGGGTGTTTTCGCGCCCACGGAACATTATGGTTACCTTGACCTTGTCCCCATCTTCTAAAAGGCTCTTCGCCTTCCTCGCTTTAGCATTGAAATCATGCTCGCCGATCTTGGGGCGCAACCGGATTTCCCTGAGCATCGAAAGCTTCTGGCTCTTTCTGGCTTCGCGATCCTTCTTTGTCTGGAGATATTTATATCTGCCGTAGTCCATGAGCCGGCACACCGGTGGCATTGCCGTACGCGCCACTTCAACCAGGTCAAGGCTATGCTTCTGCGCTACTTCCCGTGCCTGATATAGAGGCATAACACCCAGCTGTTCGCTTTTTTCTCCTACAAGGCGAACCTCTTTAGCCCTGATCATTTCATTAACGCGTAGCTCTTTAAATATGTTCTTTATTACCTCCTGCCAGAATAGAATTCATATAGTGGACTATAGCATAATCTCGTACAACGGGCAAATTATAGTTCCAGCTCTTTTGTTTTGTCCATAATGGCTTTGCCTATAGCTTCTCTGAATACGCTAAAAGGCAGGTCATTCTTTTGTTTGCCGCTACGCAAACGAACAGAGACGTTTCCGGAAGCCATTTCCTTATCACCGACTATAAGCATATACGGTATTTTTCTATTCTGAGCCTGGCGGATTTTATTATTTACCGTACCCTGCTGACAGTCAACTTCGATACGTATATTATCTTTCTTAAGTTCAGACTCCAGCCTATAGGCAAAATCAAGGTGGCGGTCAGCCACCGGTATAATTGCTACCTGGACCGGTGACAGCCATACCGGAAAGGCGCCGCCATAGTGTTCTATAAGTGATGCCAGAAAACGCTCCATACTACCCAGCACGGTGCGGTGTACCATGGCTACCGGCTGTTCCTTGCCGTCTTCGCCGATATATGTAACGTCGAAACGTTGAGGTAAGTTAAAGTCAACCTGGATGGTGGGCCCCTGCCATGACCGGCCGATGGCATCTTCAAACTTTATGTCTATCTTAGGCCCGTAGAATACACCCTCTCCGGGGTCTATCTCATAAGAACATTTATTACGTTCTAGAGCTTTCGACAGTGTCTCTGTTGCTTTTTGCCACATGTCTATCGTGCCGGCATATTTCTCAGGACGGGTGGACAACAGAATTTCATATTTATCAAAACCAAAGGTGTCCACCATAAATAGTGCCAGGTCGAGGACATCTACCACCTCATCCTCAAGTTGTTCGAAACGACAGAAAATATGGGCATCATCCTGGGTAAAACCTCTTACGCGAGACAAACCGTGCAGTACGCCGGAGCGCTCATAGCGATAAACGGTACCCAGCTCTGCCCAGCGTAAAGGCAGTTCGCGGTAACTGCGCAGCTTTGTTTTGTATATAAGAATATGGTAAACACAGTTCATCGGCTTGATGACATATTCCTCTTCATCAATCTCCATCGGGCTGTACATATTATCGCGATAAAACTCCCAGTGGCCGCTCGTTTTCCACAGACCCAGCTTGGCTATGTGAGGAGTATACAGAATATCGTAGCCCCGCTTGATATGTTCGTCTTTCCAGAAGTCTTCTATAATGCGGCGTATGGTGGCTCCATGAGGATGCCAGCAGACCAGGCCAGGCCCAGACTCTTCGTGAATACTGAAAAGGTCCAGTTCTTTTCCCAGCTTGCGGTGGTCACGCCTGGCGGCTTCGTCCAGTTTCTTCAGGTATTCATCAAGAGCTTCTTTGGTTTCGAAAGCAATGCCGTAAATCCGTTGCAGCATTGGATTGTGTTCATCACCACGCCAGTAGGCGCCGGCGATGCTGAGTAACTTGAGTGCCTTTATCTCACCGGTTGATATTATATGAGGACCACGGCATAGATCAGTAAATTCGCCCTGTCTATAAAGACTGACTATATCGTCTTCAATTTCATTGATAAGCTCAAGTTTGTAGGGTTGAGAAGCGAAAACCTGTTGTGCCTTTGCCTTGTTAACTTCCTCCCTGCTGAAGGGCAAATCCCTGGATATTATCTCGTTCATTTTATCGGTGATAGCTGGCAAATCATCTGTTGTTAGAGAGCGGGGTAGTTCAAAGTCATAGTAGAAGCCATTTTCAATAGCCGGGCCTATACCGAATTTAGCTTCGGGGAAAAGAGAAAGAACCGCCTCAGCCATAATATGCGAAGCTGAGTGGCGTATCGTCTCTATACCTCTGTCTCCCGACTGTTTATTAACACTAACCATTAAAATCCTCTAAATAAAAGCCCCTCACCCGATAAGGAACGAGAGGCTTTAGCATCCACTAGATTCTATTATAACAGCTATAAACTACTAAAACAACTTCAGGCAAGAAAAATGATTATCTTTGCCTATAATATTTATGTAAAGTACTACACTATTGATTATATTTATGTTTATAAAGCTCCAGAAATGGCTACGGAAAGAAGAACAGCGCCGAATATTACAGCCATGATGATAATTACGCCATAAATAGCCCACTCTGACTGAGTGAGTTTCCTGACTATCTTCCTTACCAGTGCCTCTTCTGCTTTAGCCATAGCCCTGTCGGCGGCTTCCTGGGCGGCTCTGGCAATCTCCTCCGCCCTGGCAGCCGCCTCCTGAGCTGCTCTTCTGGCTTCATCGGCTCTTATCCTGGCTACTTCTTCGGCCCTGGCGGTTGCTTGTTGAGCTGCTCTCTTGGCTTCTTCGGCCTTGGCAATAGCCTGTTCTCCAGCGGCAGAAATAGCGGCTGCTATGGCTTCGTCAGCCGCCAGGTCTGCTTTTTCAGCTATTCTGGCTGTCTCTTCGGCAACTCTGGCTGCCTCGGCTGCTACTTCTTTTGCCTCCTTACCTGCTTTGCCAGCTTTCTCAGCCGGTTCGCCGGATACCTTTGTCGCTGCCTCCAGGGCTTCTTCTCCAGCGATACCAGCCAGTTCACCTCTTCTGGCGGCTTCCTGAGCCAGACGAGTAGCTGCTGCCGCTGCCCTTTTGGCTTCTTTTCCCGCCTCATCGGCTTTTCTGGCTGCCTCTATGGTCATACTTCTAGCTGCTTCTTCAACTGCTGCCTTAGCCGCCTCCATCTTCTCTTTGGCTATCTTGGCTGCTGCTTTGGCAGCCTCTATGGAACCAATAGCTGCTTCTTTTGAAGCCGTAGCTGCTTCTATCGCTCGTCCGGCAGCTTGTTCAGCGATTGATTTAACAGCAGCCGCTAAAGCCTCATCACCGGCTATATCGGCTTGTTCGGCTTTCTTTGTCGTCTCCCCTGCAATACGGGCAGCCTTTTTTGCTGCTGCTTTCGCATCTTTACCGGCTTCGTCGATTCTTTCGGAAAGAATACCCGATACCTTGGTGGCTGCCACAATAGCTTCATCACCGACTATATCGGCTAGCTCGCCCTTTCTGGCTGTTTCTTCAGCCAGACGGAAGGCGGTTGCCGCCGCCTTTTTGGCTTCTCTGCCAATTTCATCAGCTTTCTTGGCTGACTCTATAGTTAAACTTGAGATAGCTTCTGAAGCCGCTGCTTTTGCCGATTTCATTGTTTCATCAGCCTGATTGCCGGCAGCACCGGCGGCTTCTATGGAGCGTTCTACAGCTTCTCTGGCCGCGATGGCTGCATTCTCGGCTCTTATAGCTGCGTCTTCGGCTGCTCTTGATGCAACAGCAGCTGTTTCCTTAGCCGACAACTCTACCTCTTCGGCTTTTACGGTAGCTTCTTCAGCGGCGTATTTGGCTGCCCTTGCTGTATCCTCGGCTCTTACAGCTGCCTCTTCGGCTCTCTGGGCGGCTTCCTCTGCTAATTTTGAGGCTGCTTCTGAGGCTTCTATAGCTTCACGGCTTGATTCTTTGGCATCACGGTCTGCCTTTTCGGCTTCGGCAGTGGCTTTTTCAGCCGATGCTATTGCCGCCTTGGCTATTTTCTCAGCCCTGGCAGCGGCTTCGGCAGCAGCAGCCGTAGCCTCCTGTGCCGCTGTTTCCCCGGCTTTACGTGCCTCCTCTGCCATCTTTTCGGCTTCGTTGGAAGCCTGTGTTGCTGATTTGGCGGCTTCATTAGCACTTCTGGCTGCCTCTTCAGCTCTTCTGGCAGCTTCGGTAGCCGCCTTTATATTAGCCTCCATTTCGTCGAGAATTATGGGCAGTGGTTTGGTTAGTATTTTGGGTGGTGGTGGTTCAATGCCCTGTTTTCCAGGTGGTTCAGCGTTTTTATCAACCATATATTGCCTCCTTTACTAGCCTGAAAATATAAAACTCCCTATGTAGGTGATAAGAGAACATTATAAAGAGTACTCTTGGCAACATAACAGAAGTATATCGAGCTTTCACTCACTTTATACCAAATAGAGATTACACTTAATAAGATTGAAAGTCAATACCGCCTAATAGGTTTAACTATATAATTTACTGCATATTGCCATCATTTAGCAATCGCAATCGGTTGTTTAATGAATTTTATTGAAGTAGCGGATCGTTGATGCTTTAAGTGGGTATAACCTTATGATATTCTATAGGGGGTGGTTGAATGGTGGGAATATAAAGGGTAACTGCATAGATATAATAATTTATGGTTACAGGAGGTTAAGATGTACCCCAGCCAGTTGAAATACAGCACTGAACATACCTGGTTGAAAATTGAGGCAGATGACATAGGAATGATTGGCATTACCCACTATTATCAGGAGCAACTGAGAAACATCGTCTTTATTGAATTGCCCAAGGTAGGTGCCGTTGTCTGCCGGGATGGTGTCTTTGGTATCATTGAGTCATCAAAGGCTACCAGTGACCTTTACGGCCCGGTCAGTGGAACGGTTGTTGAGATAAATAAACTACTGGAAAGTAAACCCGGTCTGATTAATAGTGATCCTTACGGCAAGGGATGGATGTTTGTTATTGAGCTTAGCAATACCGACGAGCTGGATTTTTTGTTATCTGCGGATGAATATATCGACCTGATTAGATAACCGGCGGTGTCAGGTGAAAGGATAATATTCATGGAAGAAAAAGCTATTGTAGTGGTCGGTGGTGGTCCTGCCGGCTATACGGCTGCTATCAGGGCTTCTCAGCTTGGTGCCAGAGTGACTCTGATTGAGAATAAAGAACTGGGTGGTGCCTGTCTTAACAGCGCCTGTATCCCCACTAAATTTCTGCTGAGAAGTGTAGAAATATATCAGCTCATAAAGAATGCTGAAAAATATGGTATCAGTGTGGTTGAAACCGGCATTGATATGGCTGAGGTGCAGTCTCGCAAAAACAAACTGGTATCAGCATTGATAACCGGACTTGCCGGTGTAATGGAAATGAATGATATTGAAGTCATAAATGGCTGTGCAAAACTTACATCTAAAGAAAGTATAGAGATTACAGATAAAAGAGGCAATAAGCGCAACATTGGTGCAAATAAGATTATCCTTGCCACCGGTTCTAAGGCATCGACTTTATCTGTCCCCGGCGCCGATAGTCAGGGGGTTGCGTTCGCCGAGGATATCCTTAACCTTGGTTATATACCGGGGAGTATGGTCATAATAGGCGGCGGTATGGTTGGCGTGGAGATGGCGACAATCATGGCTAAGATGGGCTGCCGGGTTAGCCTGATAGAGATGATGCCGCATATCCTGCCAAATGAAGATGCCGAAATAACATCGATTCTGGAAAGTGCTTTAAAGAGGGATGGTGTCAGGATATATACCGGGGCAGTTGTCAACAGGATTGACGCGGGTGATAAAAGCAAGCAGGTTTTTATTACATCACGGAATATTGAAAAGATTTTGGAAGCGGAAAGCATAGCTATTGCCGCAGGATATGAGCCATTTATAGATGGCATGGGCCTGGATGAATGTGGCATAGCTGCCGGCGATGGCTGTATTGAGGTCAATGAATATATGGAGACTTCGGTATCCGGCATATATGCTGCCGGTGATGTAACAGGCGGATTGATGCTAGCTTATGTTGCTATGGCTGAGGGACGTATTGCTGCCAAAAATGTTCTGGGCGGGCATTCAAAAATTGATTTTAGGGTAGTGCCGCGGTGTATCTTTACCCTGCCTGAAATAGCTTGCGTAGGCTTTACCGAAGATGAAGCAAACGCACAGGGTTACAAGGTAAAATGCGGCCGATTTCCTTTTGCCGCTAATTCTGCAGCCAATATCCTGGGCGAAAGAAGAGGTATGGTAAAAATAGTCGCTGATAAGAAAAATGACAAAGTTCTTGGTGTCCATATCATAGGGGCTGGAGCTGTTAACCTGATAGCGGAAGCCACCCTGGCTATAAAGCTTGGCGCAACTCTGGATGACATCAAGAAGACCCTGCATGCTCACCCTACCCTGTCGGAGGCTTTCTGGGAGGCGGCCCTTGATGTTAGCGGTGAGGCGTCACATTTAAAGATAGTCAGGACTTAAAAGTGGAGCCAAAAGGAACAAAAAGATATGCGTTTATCTGCTCCGCCATTAAAGGAAAAATCGGCACCATGTTCCGTATTCACCCTACCCCGAGAATCCTGTTGTTCTTCATTGCTGTAATAATAAAGCTTCTTGCCTCTGCACTGTCTGCCATCGGTTTCGTCTTGAACAATTCCGCATTGTTGATAGCAGGCACCATCATCTGGCTGATATGGTTCGCTGTTCTGTTTATGATAGCAGTACCCCGGATAGACAGGCTTCTGCAAAAACAGATGCGCTGGCTCAAACCTGCCGCACTAACGATATTCACAGTACTATTTGTATTAGGACTTGTATTTTTGATTACTCTAACTTCATATGGACTGGGGGTATTCCAGGTTGACAGGTTGGGCGAAAAGCCGACAAAACTGGTTGCCTCTTTTGAAAACGTTTTTGCCTATAACGATGCCACCGCACTCTGCCACCAGGCGACGGAAAACCTTATTGAAGGTGATAACCCATATGCTAACGCCAATGTCGTCAGCGCTATGCAGAAGTTCGGCGGGTCTTACGATAAGTCAACCCCACTTCGAGAAGGTAAGTTTGCCGAAATATTCCCCTATCCAACTGCACAGGAGCTGGAACAACTTTGGCTTGAGGCATTAGAAGCACCCGAGCAGGTACCTCCTGAACTGGAATCGAAGCTGGGTTACCCCGCCGGCTGTTTCCTGTTACCGGCTCCTTTTGTGTTACTGGGCATAGAAGATATCAGAATAGCATACCTCATTCTTATAC
>DAOWJL010000057.1 GCA_030640385.1 Dehalococcoidia bacterium
AAAAGAGGGGCGAAGCCCCTCTAAAACACCCCTTAAGGGTGGTGGGTGGGAATAGATAATAAAAGAGATATTGATATTTCCTGACAACCTCACCCCCTGTATCCCCCTCTCCTTGTAAGGAGAGGGGGAAAGAAGAAAGAGGGGCTTCGCCCCTCTTAAGCACCTCTTTTGCTGCGTATTGGATGGGTAACGTCCTCTTATGCACCTCTTTAGATAAACGCCCATTCCATCAAGAAGATGAGGGGGGGGCTTTATCCCTCTTTAACACCCCGCTAGGTTAGTAGCTCATTCGCGAGACCTCTCTGCCTTGGTTATCGTAGAGCACAGCTACATCAGGTTCACTGTTATTCCAAATGGCTTGAGGGTATTCAAAACTGAATCCTCCCCATTCAGGATGATATTCGTTAGTATAGACTCGGATGCTTTTACCCGGAGCCAAGATATAAGACGGGAAAGTGAATGATGGATAGCCATCTGATATATCCACTAGCACACAGCCAGTTAGCTCCTGTGATTCATCTCCAAAGTTGGCGATTTCCACATATTCATCAGACTCTACATTTGGCACCAGACCATCATAAAAAATGCCGGTAATTTCGACATTTTCAACTATTATGTGTGGTGGTTTAGATGTGTCCCAAACCCCTATTTTGTCCTGTCTCGCCTCTGCCTCCATTTCCTCAAGATAATCTTGGTATTTAGTATCGGGCTCATAGGTTATAGCCCAGGCAAGCCCTTGCCTTACCAGCTCAGCATTGACGAATATATCATCAACATAAACATAGCGCAGCAGTCTCCCATATTTGTCAGTCTCAGAGATATCCTTCTCTAAACGAACCGTTTCCCCTTCTACCAATTGTTGGTTATACCTTGTAGCCTCTTGAGCCAAAGCACAATACTCAGGTCGTTTATCATCTAGCTCAGGTGCATCTAGGCCAATATAGCGGATTGTGTATATTGTGCCGGCAATGCTTACCTCAATGGTGTCACCATCAATCACCCTAGTGACTAGGATATCGGTAGCAGAGGCACAACCAGCTATTAAAACTAAAAGAAATAAGACCAAGATACTGCTTATAAATTTCGCTCTCATTTTAAAGACCCCTTATCCACAATCGGCCTCTTTGACGGCATTCCGGGGCGTCTTGGGTATTGCGTGGGGGTGGGGGATACTTTATCAATTATTACAAGGTAACGGTCATCGGCAAGTTCCGTAATCTCAATCTTTTTAACTTCAGGCTGGCCGCCGCCCAGTGTTTCTATTGCCCTGGCTGCCTGGCTCACTTCGTCTTCAATATCACCCTTCTTCTGGATGATGACTTTGCCGTTGATAGCACAGAAGGGCAGGGTTAGCTCGGCAAGAGCCGGTAAAAACGCCACGGCACGGGAGAGCACTATATCAAACCGCTCGTGATATTGGGCTTGGTGAGCGATATCCTCTGCCCGCCCGGCTAAAACCTCAACATCATCTAGATTCAATTTCTGTGTAAGGTGATGCAAAAAGGCCACCTTCTTGCCGGTGGCTTCAAGAAGCACCAGTTTGATATCCGGGAAAGCGATTTTAAGGGGCAAGCCGGGGAAGCCGGCCCCGCTGCCGATATCAATCAGGCTCAGTTTTTCACTTATTACATGTCGTGTGAAGGCGAGGGTAACGGTAAGGGAATCAAGGAAATGTTTTAGCTGCACCTCTTTAAATTCGGTTATAGAGGTAAGATTAACCCTCCGGTTCCAGTCCAGTAATTCCCGGTAATAAGTATGGAACTGCTCAATCTGTTGGGATTTGAGTTTCAAGCCCAGCCTGGCAGCGCCGTCTTTTAAGTATTGCATTGGTGTTATTATAGCATTGCTATTATAGAAGGAAAATCCGGGATGGTGTTGATTTCATCACCGTTCATTGCGGTGTAACCAGGCAAGCTACCGCCTATCTGAAAAAGAACAGGAGGGTGGCTGATGTTAGCATTATTTAGAAACTATAGTCAAAAACCGCTAGGGGTGCGTGAAGGCTGAGAGGTTTTTAGGACCGACCCTGATGACCTGATCTCGTTAATGCGAGCGTAGGAAATATGAGCGGCTGGTCCTATCAATATCATTAGTCCCTCTTAAGGAAAATAAGCCTGTCTTTACCCCTGTCTCATGGGATAACGAATATAGTGCTCTTTATTGTAGCTCTATTCTTTTTTAAGAGAGTATCTGAACTATCTGCAGAATTGTTATCACGGCAAAGGTCATAAGTAGAGGAACTATACCTATACTGAGAAACCTTGAGATACGCAAGGTTGTTCCGGTTCCCTTGGCAGCCACAAGCTCTTTGGTTGACAGAAAGAAGATGAGCAGAATGGTTGCCGCTATACTGAGTGTGGCCGTAAGTCCCATAGCCGCTATTGCCGTTACTGTAGTAACCGTAGTTGTTGATACCGTAGTAACCATTCTATTCTCCTATCAACTGCTAAAGATTCTAGCATATGAAATTACCTTTGTTAAGCCCCAAACCTGCTAATTTGGACTATATTAGCAAAAAATAATACCTTTGTCAATACTATTCAGTACTATAATACCAGTAAATGATTAAAAAAAAGACATAAATAGTACTATTGTCTATCATTTTGTAAAATACTTAATCTCTTACCTGTACTATTGCCATGGATAAAAAAAGCTGGGTTTTCATTATTTGGCATTCGGTATAAAATCTGATAGACTGGTTTTTATTCTTTAATGAGAGAGCGGAGAATGGCAAACCTGAAAACAATGCTTGAGGATGTGGTAAGGCGGCATGGAGAGAAGACGGCGATCGTTTCGGGTGATTCCAGAATGTCTTACACTAATCTGGAGGAGTCTTCAAACAGGATAGCCGGTAGCCTGCTGGAGCTGGGAGTGGGGAAGGGTGACAGAGTGGCTATATTGCTAAACAATAGTCCGCAGTTTGCTTGCATATTTTTTGGTATAGTTAAAATAGGCGCCGTTGCTGTTCCACTGGACACCAAGTATAAGACCAAAGAGCTTAATTGCCTGCTGGAGCACTGCCAGCCGAGGGTTTTATTCACCGAAAGTCCATACCTTGAGGCGGCAACCCCGCTTATAACGGGATTGAAATATATTGAGTATGTTATTAGCCTGAGTGCCGCCGGCAGTAACAGGCAAATCCTGAGTTATGAAGAGATTATGACAAAGGGCTTGACGCAGGGTACGGAGGTAGATATCAGGCCTGAGGATGAAGCCTGCATCATGTATACTTCCGGGCCGGCCCTCACTCCGAAGGGAGCCGTGCTATCGCACGTGAACCTGGTCAGAGCGGTGACGATATCGGCTGATGGTTTTCATCAGAGCGACAGGGATGTAGCCGTACTCTTCGCCCTGTCGATGCACCATATTGTTGGTCTTATAATTATATTACTGACATCGATTTGCAGAGGTAGCACAGTAGTAATCCTGCCCGGTCTATCTATCAGTGGGTTTATGGCGGTTATCGAGAAAGAAAGGGCTACAATATTCATTAGTGTGCCCTTTATCCATGCGTTGATAGTTAAAAAGGCTAGAGAGGAAGGCGTAGTAAATAATCTAAACTCACTGCGTATCTGTGGTAGCATCGGAGCGCCGTTATCGCAGAAGCTTGCAAAGCAGTTTGAGAAATACCTTGGCTTCAGGCTTATAAATTTCTACGGATTAACCGAGAGTACGGCTCATGTTACCTGCCAATCACTTAACGGTAGTGGCAAACCCGGCTCGGTGGGCAGGGCTCTGCCAGGATGGGAGGTTAAGATAGTGGATGACAATAACCGGGAACTACCTGCCAACCAGGGCGGTGAGATAATTGTTAGAGGGCCTATTATGAGCAGTTACTATAAAAGCCCTCGTGATACGGCCGGGATGATAAAACATGGCTGGCTCTATACCAGCGATATCGGCAGGGTGGATGAGGACGGCCGCCTTTTCTTAACAGGTCTTAAAAAGGATATGATTATCGCTAAAGGACAGAATATATATCCATCCGATATTGAAACCGTGCTTCTTGACCACCCGGAAGTAACCGATGCAGCGGTAACCGGCATCCCGGATGAAGTGCGTGGTGAGGTGGTTGGGGCGGCTGTTGTATTAAGGGCAGGCGGAATGGCTACAGAGCAGGAAATTAAAAGATTCTGCCTTGAGCGCCTGGCTAATTATAAGGTACCCAAACAGGTAATATTTTTGGATTCCTTACCCAGAGCTGATGATGGCAAGACCAACAAGCAGGTTGTTAAGAAGCATCTGCTGAAAACATATGCGGCTGGTAAAACAGAGGGTAAGGTTGAATCTTAGAAATAAGAACTGGCGGTAAAGATATTACTTACTGCTTGAAACGGAGCCCGGATTAATGGTAAATAATGTAGCTATTGTCACCGATACCACTGCCTGTATTCCACGGGAAAAGGTGGAGCAGTATAACATTGAATTGGTTCCGATAGACCTTATCTTTGGCGATAAGGTCTATCGGGATGGTGTTGATATAACCCCTGCCCGGTTTTACAGTCTGCTTCAGCAGGTTGATAAGCTACCGACGACCTCAGGTTCCCTGCCCGCTCCCTACCTTGAAGCATTTCGTCGTGCCAGCCTCAGAGCGGATAGTATTGTTTGTATCACAGAGTCGTCCAGGTTCAGCGGTATGTTTAATTCGGCGCTGCTGGCTATGGAGATGGCGAAGGAAGAATTACCAGACATTAATATAGAGTTGATAGAGTGCACCACTGCCGCTGCCGGTCAGGGTTTGGTGACGCTGGCAGCCGCCAGGGCGGCAGCAGCGGCTAAAAGCCTGGCTGAAGTGGTTGATACTGTCCGGGAATTGATGCCCCGGGTATATCTTTTCGCTTCGCTGGATACCCTCAAATACCTGGTTAAGGGTGGGCGCGTGCCTCAAGCGGCGGCTCTTGTTAATTCGCTGTTAAACATAAAACCCGTATTTTCGGTTAATGGCGGTGAAGCCCATACCCTGGCGCTTCCCAGGAGCACCGATAGTGCAATGAGGCGTATTCTGAAGCTGATGAAGAATAAGATAGGTAAAGGGCAGTCGATTCATGTAGCGGTAATGCACGCCAATGTTATCGAGTGGGCAAGACTACTTAAGGAACAGGTTTCTTCCCGGTTTAACTGTGCCGAGATATTTATTACCGAATTTACCCCGGTGATGGGTGTTCACACCGGACCGGGAGTAATCGGAGTTGCTTTTTATGTCGCAGCTTAAAATCCCGGGCCGGATTACTGGCAACTTCTATCAAATTACGTTATTTGTCTGGTGAAACAGGGTAAAATATTTTATAATCAGGTTGTGGAAAGGTCCCAGCTTGTCTCAGATGCAGATAGACTTACCGAAAGCCTGAGCGAACTTCCCCTGCCGGTGGCTAAGCCGGTGCTTATTGTAGTTAGTGGCTTACCCGGCGCGGGAAAGTCTTTTTTCTGCCGGCGACTGGTTGAAAGGTTATCGGCTATAATTCTGGAAAGCGATGTTCTGCGACGGATGCTCTTTCCGCAACCGGACTACAGTCAAACCGAAAGCATGCGCCTTTTCAAAGCCATTCGCCTGCTTGCGGAGAGGCTTTTGAGGAGAGGCTTTTGTATTATCATGGATGCCACCAATCTTTCGGAGCGCTACCGTGAGTATTTTTATAGCATTGCCGAACGTTTGGATGTAAAATTGATTGTCGTAAGTGTAGAGGCGCCACCGTCACTGGTGAAGGAAAGGCTGGCAGCCAGGTTGGGGAATCTGAAGGAAAGGTCGGAAGCTGACTGGGAAGTATATATGAAAATGAAGCCATCGGTTGAGAAAATAACCAGGAAACACTATGTTGTCGATACATCACGTGATATAACCCCTGTTATTGATAGGGTTATGAGAGAAATAGGTCGTAGATAAAAACACAGATGAAAGGAGGCTGAAGTGGATATTGGCATTATGGCTGGCGGTATCACCCGGCGAAAATCCGGCGCTATCATAGTGGGCTTTTTTGAAGGAATGAAGAGCCTTGGTGGCGACATTGCCACTATAGATAAGGCTCTTGAAGGTGCCGTTTCCAGGCTTGTCGATAGGGGCGAGGTAAAAGGCAAGCTGGATGAGGTTAATGTAATTCATAGCCTGGGCAGGCTTGCCGCCGACCGTGTGGTTATTATGGGATTAGGCAAGAAAGAAGGGCTTACCCTTGATAGAATTCGGGGTGCAATCGCCGAGACCTGCCGTCAGTTAAGAAAACAAAGAGTGGACGATATAACTACCGTTGCTCACGGTGTTGGAGTTGATAATATTACCCCGGAAAACTCTGCTCAGGTGATAACCGAGGGTGCTCTGCTTGGTTTGTATTCCTTCCGCAGGCATAAAACCAAAGAGGATGAACATATTGAGGTTAAAAAGCTGACTATAGTATGCAGCAAGGAGGATGATATTCGTCTTTTGGAGAAGGGTAGTGGTAAGGGAAGGATTCTAGCCGAAACGGCCAACCTCGCCCGCGATATGGTCAATGAACCGGCAAATTATATGACTCCCGGCGATATGGCTGAAATGGCAGGCAGGGTAGCAAAAGATAATAAGCTTGGCTTTACTGTTCTTGATGAGAAGGAGATGCAAAAGCTGGGTATGGGGGCGCTGCTGGGGGTAGCCCAGGGCAGCTGCCAGCCGCCGAAGCTTATTATCATTGAATATAAAGGCAAAAACGCCGATGAGATTGACCTGGCGCTGGTAGGTAAGGGTGTTACCTTTGATTCGGGGGGCATTTCTATAAAACCATCAAGCAAGATGGATGAAATGAAGACGGATATGGCTGGCGGAGCGGCTGTTATAGCAGCTATTTCGGCTATTGCCCGGCTGAAACCGGAAATTAATGTTACGGCAATAGTGCCGGCGGTGGAGAACCTGCCGGGCGGCAGTGCCCTTAAGCCGGGTGATATCCTGACGGCTATGACTGGCAAGACGGTTGAAATAATATCAACCGATGCCGAGGGCAGGCTTATCCTGGCCGATGCCCTTGGGTATGCCAGCAGGTTAAAGGTAAAGCGTATTGTTGATGTGGCGACACTTACCGGTGCCTGCCAGGTGGCTCTGGGCAGTATCTGTACCGGTGTTTTCGGCAACAACCAGGAGCTGGTGGATAAGATTATCGCTGCCGGAGATGAGACGGGAGAACCTATGTGGCAGATGCCGATGTATGATGAGTATAAAGAACAGAACAAGAGCGATATAGCCGATATAAAAAATGCCGGCAAGGGAGGCGCCGGTGCTATAACCGCTGCTCAATTTCTGGCTGAGTTTGCCGGTGATACACCGTGGGTGCACCTTGATATTGCCGGCACCAGCTTCGGAGATAAGGAGCGCAAATACTATATAAAAGGGGCTACCGGGGTGCCGGTGCGCACGCTTGTTAGCCTGGTGATGGCTATTTCTGGGCAGAAATAGCCATAAGATTTTTATCAGGAGGCATTGAACAGGAGACTGAAATGGCAGATGTTAAAGAGGAAGCTAACGCTGGTAATGGCAGTATCTATATGTTTGCCGGCAAGGGGGGTGTCGGTAAGACAACATGTGCCGCCACCACGGCGCTGCACCATGCCTCACAGGGAGAAAAAACACTGGCTATATCGACTGATGCCACGCCATCGTTAGCCCATATTTTTGAAGTTACGGATAAAAAGAAGCCGGCCAAGATTCAGGAATTATTATATATTAACGAGATCGGGCTGGATGAAGTTGAGCAAATGTGGGATAAAAAATTCGGCAGGGAGGTTTATGAGGTATTTTCATCCTTTGTCTCCATTGATTACGATTCCTTTGTTGAGTTTATGGCGTCGATGCTGCCCGGTTTGAGTGATGAGTTTATGGTGGATTATATCTGTGAAATGAAGCGGAGTGGCAGATATCAGACTATCATCTGGGATACGGCACCGCTGGGGCAGACACTCGCCTTGCTGCATACGCCGGCAATGCTGGTGGAACACCTGAGGATGGCGCCGCGTATCTATTCCAGGTTGAAATTTGGTAGAAATAGCCGGGATTCGATACTGGATATCCTCAAACGCTGGCAGAAACTATCCGCCGACAGCATCGACTTTCTTCGTGATGAGGTCAGGTTTAATATAGTTACCATAGCCGAGGCGCTGGCTTTTGAACAGCTGGAGGATATTTTCAGGGAGCTTGATGACCATGGCTTTGTCGTCAAGCAGCTGGTAGTTAATAACGTAATAAAAGAAAACGATTCGGAATTCCTGGTGATGAAAGCCAGCCAGCAGAAGAAATACCTGGATATGATTTACGAGCGGTATTCGCACCTTAAAATAATTGAACTGCCGATGTGTCCCTATGAGATTAAGGGCATCGCCCGGTTGAAAAGGATTGAGAGTAGCCTGTTTCAATAATAAGTTCTCTTAATTGTTATGGCTTTAAAGTTAGAGTTATTAAAGTCTTCGCCTTATTTTTCAGGGCTCAGTTCGATTGAGCTTGAGGCTATCAGCAGGCTCGTTTTTGAGAAGAGTTATGGCCAAGGAGTGGTGATAGTCCTTGAGGGCGAGGTGGCCGAAGCACTGTATTTTGTCGCTTCCGGAGCGGTGAAGGTTTTCAAGACGTCGGTAGATGGCAAAGAGCAGACTCTGGCTGTTATACGCCCGCAGGAAACATTTAACGAGGTACCTGTATTTGATGGGGATGTAAATCCGGCCAGTGCCCAGGCTATGACGCCGGTCACCCTCTACGGTATAAGAAGGAGTGATATAGAGAATATTCTGCGCAGTTATCCATATGTAGCGATAAATGTAATTAAGGTTATGGCAGGCAGATTGCGTCACCTTGTGGCGCTTGTCGAGGACCTCTCCTTCAGGCATGTTATCGGTCGGGTAGCCAGGATACTCCTTGAATATACCGCAGACGGAGCATCGCCCGGGCCGCGGCTGACGCAGCGTGATATGGCGGCGATGGCAGGCACTGCCCGGGAGGTGGTCAGCCGGTCGCTCAAGACCCTGGAAAAAGACGGATTTATTAAAATGGACCGGCACCGCATTATAATTAAAGACAGAGAGGCGCTTAATAATATCGTAAGCCCTCTTTTTGAGACAAAGGTCACAGACGGGTAACGAATACTGCTATAAAATATAAAAAGAGAGTAAAAAAGTATAATGATGCCGCAGATAGATAAAGAAAAGTGTAATGGCTGTGGATTATGTGTCAGTGTATGCCTGCAACACAGCCTGATGCTTGTTGATGGTGTTGTGGTTATGGTAGAAGAAGTTGAATGCGACTGGTGTACCCAGTGTGAGGCTGTTTGCGACAGCGGATCTATAAGCTGTCCCTTTGAGATAGTCCGGGAACAGTAAGTCGAACCGGTTTTTCTATATATCTTTATATCTTTGCATTTCAATCACGGGCTTACCCCCATTATCTTTGATAGCAGTTTTTCTTGCCCCTTATACTGCAAATATTCTGATTGAGACTAAAGTTACATACGGATTTAGCCGTTTGTTCTAAAATTCCTCTATAGGAAATGGATAAACCTCGAACCAGAAGCTATGCGGCTGGTTGGTTTAAGTATTTATGCGGGGTGGATAAAAAATGGTGATGTGGAGAATAAAGGGTTGCCCCAAATGTGGCGGTGACATATTTCTTGATATTGATGGAAGTATATTACTTGATCATTGCCTGCAATGTGGCTATGTGCATCCGAGGCAAAAAGAAGCCTGCCCGCATTGTGGCTTGGGAATGACAATTGAACAATATGATGACGATGAGTTCTATTACTGTATCAAGTGCGGTTATATGAACGAGCTGCATCAGGCGGGCAAGCCATAAATAACAGATTGCTTAATACTGGTGGCTACCGGAATGATTTTTTACTTGTCTTTACACGGAAGCAGCAGCTTCAATATTGCGTTCTGGCTTAAACCATCAATGACGACAAGCTTGTTCCTGTTGGCATGTCCTTTTATGATACTGATACTGTCTTTACTTGTGCCCAGCAATCGACTAAGGAAAGCTACTAGCTCTTTATTGGCTTTACCCTTTACCGGCGGCGCCGTAATCCTGACACGAAAAACCCCGTTTATAAGGCTTACTACTTCATTTCTACCGGCGTTTGGGTAAACCCTTACGGATATTCTAGCTTTATTCTCTGGAACTGGCATATTAAATGCTGGATAGTAAGAGAAATACTGGTTCTATTCCTTTTCTGCAATAACGCCGAAGGCGATAGCGGCCAGTAACATAAGCACCGCCAGACCGCCCCAGAATGCGGTAGTAAAAGCATCTGTAACAGAATCCACCCCTATTTCCCCAAGCCCTATTCCAAAGTCAACAAATCCCGGGGATACCCCTAATGCCGTAAGGCCGGCCATCAATGCGCCCAGTAAACCGATTACAGTACAGGTTAAAGATGCTATTTTCATTGCTACCTCCTGTTTATAACAATTAATTATTCACAACTGCCCTGTTTTTTAATCTCCGATTCCGATATAATTTACAGTAATACGGATGATAACACCGGGATACTTAAAAATCAATAACCTTTACCAATATAGTTACAGTTAGTGTATTTATACGATTAGCGGAGCTGGAATGAAAGGTATAGAGCAAGAGGTTGGTGACTTGCTTCATCGAAAGGGATTAACCCTGGGTCTTGTCGAATCCGCTACCGGTGGGCTGATATCCCACCTTATAACAAATGTACCGGGCAGCTCGGATTATTATAAGGGTTCTGTTACGACTTATAGCAATCAAGCAAAGATTGATCTGGTCGGAGTAATGGAGGAAACTATTAAAAAATATGGTGCGGTGAGTCCCCAGGTGGCGGAGGAGATGGCGAAGGGGGGCAGGAGGGTACTTGATGCAGATATTTGCCTGGCGGATACCGGTGTAGCCGGGCCTGGTGGCGCTACGCAGGGTAAACCGGTAGGCCTTTTCTATGTTGGCCTGTCGCACAAGGTTGGAACATCCAGCCGCAAGCACAACTTCCAGGGCAATCGGCAGCAAAACAAGCAGGCGGCGGCTGAAGCTATCCTGTCCTGGCTAAAGGAGTATCTGTTGGGATTGGATTAGTGAGAGGGGTGGTTAATTGAAAGAAGCACTTCCTGAAAAACATGTCGTTACCTGTTTTCTTGAGTGTGACGGAAGGATACTTATTCTGCGACGTAGCCAGGCGGTTGGCAGTTTTAGGGGAAGATGGGCTGGAATCAGCGGCTATATAGAGACGACAGCCGACGAGCAAACCCTGGTAGAAATAGAGGAAGAAGCCGGCTTGTGTCCGCAAGATGTGGAATTGGTAGCGAAAGGCGACCTGCTTATGGCCGAGGATGAAGGCGTTAGGTGGGTGGTTCACTCCTATCTTTTCCACATAAAGGAACCGGATAAGGTGAGGATTGACTGGGAGCATAGCGAGAAAAGGTGGATAAGACCGGAAGATATAGATAGCTACCAGACGGTGCCAATGCTCAAGGAAGCCTTGGCACAGGTGTATGAGCTCTGATTTCTTAATTATCCCCACCCCCACATTTGGTTAATGGTAACTTTAGTTTCCCGCCCACCTCCCCTCTTTGTTATCTTTTACTTCGTTTTTCCCACCTATCCCCTCATCATAATTATTGATAGCTTTACTTTCCCGCCCACCCGCCCCCGGCAGGTTGTTCTGACAAAAGGATTGTTTCAAGAGCAGTGGCGATTGCTGGCTTCAGCCGACAATGCTATACTTTTAATACATTTAATATGAAGGGAAAGATTGTAAGTGAAAAGAATAGACGGGCGTGTCTATGATGAGTTGAGACCAGTACAAATAACGATGGGCTACCAGAGCTTTGCCGAGGGTTCGGTGCTGATAGAGATGGGCAAAACGCGAATAGTATGCTCGGTGAGCGTTGAGGAGAGGGTGCCTCATTTTCTGAAAGGAAGTGGCACCGGCTGGGTTACCGCCGAGTATTCCATGTTGCCCCGGGCGACAGTCACCCGCACCCCGCGTGATTCTTCCCAGGGCAGGATTTCCGGCAGGAGCCAGGAAATACAGCGTCTTATCGGGCGCTCGCTACGGGCGGTAACCGACCTCTCCGAGCTGGGGGAGAGGACGCTGGTTGTTGATTGCGATGTATTGCAGGCTGATGGCAGCACCAGAACGGCTGCCATTACCGGTTCATATATTGCCCTGCATAAGACGATACAGACCCTGAACAATATGGGGATAATATCCTCAAATCCGCTGAAGAGTGCCGTCGCTGCTGTCAGTGTCGGTATTGTTCACAGCCACATATTGCTTGACCTCTGTTATGATGAAGACTGTAATGCCGAGGCTGATTTCAACGTGGTAATGACCGGCAAGGGTGATTTCGTCGAGGTTCAGGGCACGGCTGAAAAGAAACCATATTCAAAGGAAACGCTTGACTCTGTACTATCCCTGGCCGGAAAGGGCATCAGGCAGCTGTTTGAAGCCCAGCAGGCGGCTCTGGAAGCGTGAATTATTTATGGCCTTACCTGTCCGCTACCGAAAATGATCCACTTATAAGATGTTATTTCTTTTAAACCTATCGGACCGCGGGCATGCATTTTCTGGGTGCTGATGCCCAACTCTGCCCCCAATCCGAACTGTGCGCCATCGGTGAAGCGGGTGCTGGCATTGACATAGACGCAGGCGGCATCAACTTCATTCAGGAAGCGCATTGCCGAATCATAGTCCTCGGTGACTATAGCCTCGGAGTGCCCGGAGCCATAGCGGTTTATATGTTCCAGCGCTTCATCAAATGAAGACACCACTTTTATGGCAATCACCAGTGACAGGAACTCCTTACCCCAGTCATCATCGGTAGCCGGTGCCAGCTTCAGGTTGGAAACCGGTTTCAAGATAGACAGAGACTTTTCGTCACAGTGCGTCTCCACCCCGGCTTCAGCAAGTTCAGCGGCTATATGAGGCAGATAGTTACCGGCGATATCTTTATGCACCAGCAGGCTGTCGAGGGCGTTGCAAACGGTAGGCCGCTGCACCTTGGCATTAAGGGCAATTGCCACCGCCTTATCCATATCGGCGCTTTTATCTATATAGGTATGGCAAACACCGATTCCACCGGCGATAACCGGCATAACGGCGTTTTCTTTAACGAACTTTATCAATCCGGCGCCACCGCGGGGGACGATGAGGTCAATGTAGCTCCCCATTTTAAGCATCCGGTTTACCAGGGTGCGGTCAGTATCCTCGATGAACTGGACGGCTCCATCGGGCATACCGGCTCTGGTTACAGCCTCTTGTACCAATTTGGACAGGGCGCTGTTGGAGTGGATTGACTCCTTACCGCCCCTTAAAATTATGGCATTGCCGGATTTCAGGCACAGGCTGGAGATATCTATGGTAACGTTGGGGCGGCTCTCGTAGATAGCCCCGATGACACCCAGCGGCACACGTCTCTTACCAATTACCAAACCGTTGGGTAGGGTACGCATCTCAATTACTTCACCGATGGGGTCGGGGAGAGCGGCTACTGCCATCACATCCTGCGCCATGGATTTAAGCCGCTCTTCCGTTAACAGCAGGCGGTCAAGCATAGCGGTGTTCATACCGGATTCTTCGGCTGCTTTATAATCGAGTTTATTGGCAGCCAGTATATCATTGCTTTTAGCTAGCAGGTCACCAGCGATATTATTTAACGCCCTGTTTTTTATATCTGTAGAGAGATACGACATGCGGCGTGAAGCCGCCTTGGCTGCCTTTACTTTTAATTCAAGTTCGGTGTCTGCTGTTCCCATTTTATTCTCCTCTTATTATATACCTCTCCCTTTATAAAGGGAGATAGAGAGGGATTTGAAATCCCCATTAGTCCCCCTTTTGCAAAGGGGGAAAATTACTTTACCCCTCAAACTCCCCTTTTAATCTCTTTACTTGTAGAGAACCCTCCCCACCATTTCTTCTTTGTATATTTTATCGGGTCGGTTTCGATGAGGCGATAATTAATCTGGGCAATAGGTTGGTTGCTTTCCTTATTATGCAACTGGCCGGTACCATTACTGTAGTGGATAGCCATTACGAATCCTCATTTTGCCTCTAATGTTAATCTGTTTGCTTCTCAAGCTCCCCATTCCCCCTGAAATGGTAGCAAAAGAGTGGTGAAAGCCCATAGACGGCGCGGTTAACCTTCTTTTTTAGAAAACACCTGCCCTTACGGCCATCCTCAAATTCAATAATGTAGCCGCCACCATCACTAAGACGACGGTACTCGGTGAGTATGAATTCTCCCCACCAGCCCTGTTCCGAGCCATCGTGTAGTTTATAGTCAACTTCAACCGTAAAATTTCCATCATAGGAACTAAGCCTGCCAATGGTCATAAATATACTCTCCTTAAAAAATTACCAGGTTGTTTCGGTGCACTACCTCGCTGCCATAGTCATAGCCAAGCAATTCTGCAATCTGCCCTGAGTGAGCTCCTTTTATAGTTTCAATATCGGCGGAGCTGTAGTTGCTGATGCCGCAGCCGATACGTCTGCCCCGTGAATTGTAGATGTTGACGATATCACCGCGCTGGCATTTGCCTTCAACCCTTTCTATACCGGCAGCCAGCAGGCTGCGATTCTTTTTTTCGAGGGCGGTAGCGGCTCCGGAATCTATAAAAAGCTTTCCCCTGACGCACAATCCGCTCAGCATCCAGCGCTTGCGGCTCTCCAGTTTTAATGCAGACGGTAGAAAATGCGTACCGACAGCTTCGCCGCCTGCCAGTCTAATAATAACATCCGGCAAACGGCCATCGGCGATAACCATGGATACTCCAGATGCGGTGGCCAGCCTGGCGGCTTCTATCTTGGTAACCATACCACCGGTGCCCATCTCGCTTGGCGTATCGGCTGCCAGGCGCTCAACCTCAGCGTCTATTTTATCCACCCGGTTGATGAGGTGGGCGTCAGGGTGACGCTGCGGGTCAGCGCTATACAGTCCGGCAGTATCGGTGAGCATTATCAGCAGGTCGGCATCAATCAGGTTGGCAACCATGGCTGATAGATTGTCATTATCACCGAACTTTGCCTCTTGTATCTCATCAACAGCTACCACATCGTTTTCATTGACAATGCACAAAACACGCAGCTCTAGCAAAGCCAGCAGGGTATTGCGGGCATTGAGATAACCGGCACGGTTTGAAAGGTCAGCCTTTGTAAGCAAAGCCTGGGCGACGGTAATGCCGTGCTGCTCAAAGAGTTGCTCATAGACGTTCATCAGGCGGCTCTGTCCTATTGAAGCCAGTACCTGTTTATAGGGAATACCCTTCGGCTCCTCGGCTAACCCCAGCTTATATCTACCGGCGGCAATAGCCCCCGAAGATATAACTACCAGCTCCAATCCCTGGTGATGAAGGCTGGCTACCTGGGAGGACAGCCTTGACATAATATCTTTTTCTAGGCGGTTACTGCCTGCGGTAAGCAGGTTGGTACCGAACTTTACTACGATACGCTTATAAGGTAGAGATTTACTGCTCATATAATTGAACCAAACCCGTAATTTACTTCATTATAGCAAGGCTGTTAGAGTTGGACAAGGAAATATACTGTGCTAAACTGTTACTTAAGGGCTAGTCCGTTTTGGCTAGCCCTAGAGGTGTTTGGAGAAAAGTATTGGAAATAACCGGTCTTTTAGATCTGGCTATGGAGATGCCGGCCTATCGCCGGCTTGTGGAAGAGCTAAAACAGCCAGGTGGCAGTGCCGCTATATCAATACTGGATGCCGCCAAATCCTATGTTATTGCTGCTGTATATAAAGAGCTGGGTTTACCGCTGCTGGTGGTTACCGCTCAGCCGGAAAACAGCCGAAAACTCCAGGAGCAGATTACTGCCTGGACAGGCGTTCAGGCAGCTCTTTTCCCCGAACCCGGTGCCTTGCCCTATCAGCGTGTTGTTTCTGATAATTCAATAGTGATGGAGAAGATACGGACGCTATCGCTTCTGGTGAATTCTGAACCAAAAAAGGGGCTTCCGCTGGTTGTTACTTCAGCTCCTGCGCTGATACAGAGAGTAGCGGAAAAAAATCATTTTACCTCAGCCTGTCATAAGGTGAGGCTGGGAATGGATGTTGAACCACTCAGCCTTATAAACCGCTGGCAAAAAATTGGCTATAAATTGGAAAGCGTCGTTGAAGTACCGGGTAACATAAGCCGCCGTGGCGGTATTGTAGATATCTACCCGCCCACCAGTGAGCTGCCTGCTAGGCTTGAGTTTTTTGGCAATACCATAGATAATATCCGCCTCTTTGACCCGGTAAGCCAGCGCTCATTAAAAACAGTGCCGGAGATTGATATCGGGCCGGCTACTGAAATGCTGGCAATACCACTCGGCGATAGAATAAAACTGGAGAAGATTATCAAAGATATTGATTGCGGAGATTGTAATAATTTGGCAAAACAGCAATTTCAGCAGGAATTAGACATACTGTTTGAAGGTCAGATACCAGCCAATGCCGGGTTTTGTACACAGTTGCTAAGCGATGGCAGCATCCTTGATTACTTACCACAGCAATCGCTGGTGATTCTGGACGAAACAGCAGCTATCCGGGAAGCTATGGAATCCCTGGATGCCGAAGCCAGAGAGCTGCTCGATTACAAACTGGAACAGGGTGATTTGCCGCATAACCTGCCGAAGCCATATTTCACCTGGGATGAACTTGAATCCAGGTTAAACAAACAGAGGCATTTATCGCTCACAAGCTGGCTTGATGGTAGTGGCAGGGTAGGGCGGCGGCTCAATTTTACGCAGGATATAAATTATGCCGGAAGGCTGCCGCAATTCATTGAAAAAACAAAGCAACTATTACGACAGAGAAAGGGGGTTATTCTAATCAGCCACCAGGCGAGCCGTTTATCAGAGCTGCTGGTAGAGAAAGACGTTATCGCCGTACCTGTTACAGAGGTAAAGGAAGCACCTCTGTCCGGTTCGCTGACACTGGTGCAGGGTATGCTGAACCAGGGGTGGGTTATGAACGATAATACCCACCTTTTTACCGATAACGAAATATTCGGTTTTATAAAACAGAGGCGGCTGGTGAAAAAACAACCGGCAGCCCGTATCGGATCCATTGTTGACATAATCATCGGAGACTATGTGGTTCATATCGAGCATGGCATTGCTAGGTTTGCCGGCGTTACCACTATGAACAGTGATGGAGTTGAGAGGGAATATCTGTTATTACAGTATGCCGCCGGCGATAGATTATATGTCCCCGTTGACCAGATAGACCGCATCAGCCGCTATATAGGCGCCGGTGACCGACAACCTGTCCTTAACAGGCTTGGTACCCAGGAATGGACCAGAAGCAAGCAAAAAGCCAGGGAATCGGCGGAGGGGGTTGCCCGGGAGCTGCTGGCTCTTTATGCCGCCCGCCAGATGGTAGATGGTTTTGCTTTCTCTGCGGACACGGTATGGCAGCAGGAGCTTGAGGCTTCCTTTCCCTACGTGGAAACCCCCGACCAGATAGGAGTCCAGGGGCAGGTGAAAGAGGATATGATGAAATCCAAACCTATGGACAGGCTGGTCTGCGGTGACGTCGGTTACGGCAAAACGGAGGTTGCCATCCGTGCCGCCTTCAAGACAGTTATGGATTATAAGCAGGTAGCCTTTCTGGTGCCGACTACAGTGCTGGCACAGCAGCACTTCTTTACCTTCAAGCAGAGGCTGGGTGCCTTCCCGGTGAGGACTGAGATGCTCAGCCGCTTCAGGAGTGCCGCGGAGCAGAAGGAAATCATAGATGGGCTGGCTTCCGGCACCGTAGATATCTGCATCGGCACCCACCGTCTACTGCAAAAGGATGTTATATTTAAAGACATGGGGCTGTTGATTATCGATGAAGAGCAGCGCTTCGGCGTCAGCCACAAGGAACATTTCAAGAAAATGAGGCGGGAGGTGGATGTCCTCACCCTGAGCGCCACCCCGATACCCCGCACCCTGCACATGTCACTGGTTGGGGTACGTGATATGAGCGTTATGGAAACGCCTCCCGCCGAAAGGTTGCCGATAAAAACATATGTTACCGAATATGACGACAGGCTGGTGAAAGAAGCAATACTCAGGGAACTGGAGCGCAACGGGCAGGTCTTCTTCGTCCACAACCGGGTGCGTAGTATAAATTATGTAGCCGAAAAGTTGAGAGCACTTGTACCGGAGGCAAAGATGGCCGTCGCTCATGGCCAGATGGCTGAAGGGGAGCTGGAAAAGGTGATGGCGGACTTTACCAGGGGCGATATAGATGTCCTGGTGTGCACCACCATTATAGAATCGGGGCTGGATATACCCAACGCCAATACCCTGATTGTCGACCAGGCGGATAAGTTCGGCTTGACGCAACTGTATCAATTGCGGGGTCGCGTCGGCCGCGGCGCTAACATGGCTTATGCCTATTTCCCGTATGATAAAGGTAAGCGGCTGACACCGGACGCCAAGAAACGCCTGAGGACCATATTTGAGGCTACCGAGCTTGGAGCAGGCTTCGGTATCGCTATGAAGGATTTAGAGATTCGGGGCGCCGGTAACCTGCTGGGCACCAGACAGAGCGGGCACATAACCGCCATCGGCTTTAACCTGTACACCCGCTTGCTGGGAGAGGCGGTGGAGGAGGCAAAAGCAAAGCAGGCGGGCAAGCCTGTAGATAAGGCAAAGCGCCTCCCCTCGCCCACCATCGCCCTGCCCCTGCCGGCATATATCCCTGATGATTATGTCTCTGATGTAAATACCCGGCTGAGGCTCTATCACCGGCTGGCGGAGGTCAATAACGAAGAACAGGTAGAGGTATTGAGGTATGATTTTAGAGACAGGTTCGGGGAATTACCGCCGGAGGTGGGAAACCTGCTCTATGCCGTCAGGATAAAGCTGCTGGCGGCTAAAGCGGGCATGGAATCAATATCCACAGAGGACAGCCAGATTGTGCTGCGGCTGTTTGACGGTATGCGCTTTGATAAAAAGAAACTGGAACCGGTTTTAAAGGATGGCATAAAATTCGGCTTGATCCAGCTGAAGCTGAACTATAAGAAATCTGGTAGCAAATGGAGGGAGGTATTGGAGGAGGTGCTGGGGGTGGTGGGGTGATATTAATTTTTTAGGATATTACTTTATTATCTAGCCCTAAGTATTCAAGTAGCTTTTGTCCAATGTTTTGATATGGTGAGTTTGGGTTAACAAAACAAAAGGGGGCTTCTCCTATTTGTGAGCCCCTTTCTAAACTCCAAAGCATAATTAGCATCACCTGCGGTCTACTTGGAAATAGCTTCTGCGCTATCTTTTTAGTGTCAAAAGTAAACACCATTGATTTGCCTGTTTCTAGAGCAAGAATACCAGGATGATTTGGGGGCAATTGACGCCTTGTCTTTGCTAGCAGATTCCTTGTGATTCTATCTTTTCTAATTTCATGCTCTGCATCTTGCTCTGACATCCATGATTGCTTTTTTAGTAAGTTTTGTACTTTTTTCACTTCGTTCTGCTTTTTAGATTCTATTGATTTTTGTATAGATTCTGGTGATGTAACCTCGCAATATATGGCTTGCTCTGAAAACGAAAGAAGCATGTCTGAATAACCTTCTCTATGTGGTAGCTTAGGCTCTATCTCTTTTATCAAGCTCTTCTCTTTAAACCACCGTGTCGTATTTATTTGAGCTCGGATTTCCATATACTCATCCCAACTAGCAACACCTTTTATTAGAGATATTAATCTATCATATCCATTAACTAAAGTTAGCCCAGCTGCTATCTTTTCCAAAGTTGTTTGAAATTGTAAATACCGCTCGTCTTTCATTGACTACACCAACATTCTCTGTTTATTATATCACCTTGGCAACGGGCACTCTAAGAAGGTCTTACCCCCTCTTCTTCCATTTCCCCCTTTCCTTTTAAGGAGAGGGGGATTAAGGGGGTGAGGTTGATAGGTAGTCTCCAGCCAGCTATATTATCTCTCAGGAACGAAATATGCTATAATTATATATTAACTCACCTGACCCAAGGAGCCCGATTTGAAGATACTTCTCGTCTATCCACGCTATCCGGACACCTTCTGGAGCTTCAGGTATGCCCTTAAGTTTATAAATAAGAAGGCATCCTTCCCGCCGCTGGGCTTGCTGACAATAGCAGCAATGCTGCCCGAAGACTGGCAGTTAAAGCTGGTGAATATGAATTTCAGGGGCTTAAAGAATAGAGACATCAGGTGGGCGGACTATGTTTTTATCAGCGCTATGGTGACGCAGCGCAGTTCAGCCAGGGAGCTTATTGCCCGCTGTAATAAACTTGGGGCGAAGGTTGTCGCCGGTGGGCCCCTGTTCACCACCGAATATGAAGATTTTAGTGGCGTGGACCACCTTGTACTTGATGAGGCTGAAGTTACGCTGCCGCCTTTCCTTGATGATTTAAAAACGGGCAATGCCCGGCTTATCTATACATCAACCGAAAGGCCGGATATTACAAAAACCCCCATACCCAGATGGTCTCTTATCGATATGAAACACTACTCATCAATGAACATTCAGTATTCGCGGGGGTGTCCGTATAACTGCGAGTTCTGCGATATTGTCGTCCTCAACGGGCATAAACCGCGGACAAAGGATAAAAACCAGATACTGGCTGAGCTTGAAGCGCTCTATCAACATGGATGGCGGGCCGGTGTTTTCGTGGTTGATGATAACTTTATCGGCAATAAGAAGAAGCTTAAGAAGGAAATACTGCCGGCAATAATCAACTGGATGCAGAAAAGGAAGTACCCCTTTGTCCTGCTGACAGAAACATCTATAAACCTGGCTGACGATGAAGAGCTGATGCGGCTTATGGTAGACGCCGGTTTTGATACGGTCTTCATCGGCGTGGAGAGCCCCAATGAGGAAAGCCTGGCTGAGTGTGATAAACACCAGAATGAAGGGCGTGACCTGATAGCCGCCGTCAAAAAGATACAGAATTACGGCATTCAGGTGCAGGGAGGATTTATCGTCGGCTTTGATAGCGACCCGCTCTCCATCTTCAAGAGCCAGATCAGCTTCATTCAGAAAAGCGGTATCGTTACCGCCATGGTCGGATTGCTTAATGCCCCCCGCGGCACCAAGTTATACCAGCGCTTGAAAAAGGAGCGCCGCTTGCTGGACAATTTCTCCGGCGATAATACAGATTGCTCGATAAACTTCATCCCCAAGATGAAATACGAAACGCTTGTCAATGGATATAAACATATCCTGAAGACAATTTATTCCCCTAGGCAGTATTATGAGCGCGTAAAGACCTGCTTGAAGGAATATAGACCTAAAAAGAAGAAGGGCTCATCACGGTTGAGATTTTATCATTTAGTGGCTTTTATAAAATCCATATGGTTTCTGGGTATCTGGGGAAAGGGCAAAAGATACTTCTGGAAGCTCATGCTCTCTACCCTGTTCCGGCGCCCCCGCTCATTGCCCCTGGCAATAAGCCTGTCTGTCTATGGTTTTCACTTCCGAAAAGTTGCCGAAAAGTGTGTTCGTCTGCCAGTTACCGGCATGGCTACAATTGGTGAGGCTAACAAAACAAGCCGCTAGCTGATCTGGTATCAGTTAGTGGAGCACTCAATTTGTGTAATACCGCAGTTTATTTTATCTATTTGTTATTTTCCTTTGCGGTATCCTTTGGAACATTCTTTGCGATATCCTTTGGGGCATCCTTGTCTGAGATGCCTAAATCCTTAAGGTAATCAATAGCATCCTGAACGGCTACTATCTTTTCAGCATCCTCGTCGGGGATTTTAACCTCCTGTGATTTGGTGCTGAACTCCTCCTCTATGGACATTATCAGTTCTACGAGGTCCAGGGAATCGGCACCTAAATCATTAATAAATTTGGCTGTTGGTACTACTTCGTTTTCATCGACTCCCAGTTGTTCAACGACTATTCTTTTAAGTCGTTCGGAAACGGTTGCCATATTCTACCTCCATTAATCTATCCAGTAGCAAGTGTGCTGACAGAGCTTAAAACTCCGTTAACAAATCTTGCCGAATTATCACTACCGAATTTTTTTGCCAGTTCCACAGCTTCATTTATTGTTATGCTGATTGGCACTTTATTATCTATTAAAAGCTCAAATATTGCAAGCCTTAAAATGTTGCGGTCAACTGCTGGCAACTGGTTTATGGGCCAGGCAGGAGCAAACCGCTTTATGTTTTCATCAAGCTCCTGCTTGTTTCGAATAACGCCGCTCACTTGCTGGCGGACAAAGGCGTTGTTTTCCTCGGACAATCCTTTATCAGCCAGTAGACGGCTGACGACATCGTCCGCATTATGACCAGTAGAGTCAATTTCATATAGCGCCTGGAATATCGTTGCTCTTGCTTTTCTTCTTGCACCCACTATAGATATACCTTTCAAATCAGTATTATAGCAGTCCTGGATAAAATTGTGGAGTGTATCTATTAAGTCATACCACCGTCAACGGTCAGCACCTGCCCGGTGATGTAGCCGGCTTCTTCTGAAGCCAGGAAGCAAACGGCTGACGCTACATCTTCGGGAGAGCCAAGGCGGCCGGACGGGATGCGTGAAATGAGTTCCTGCCGCTGGCTTTCGGGTAGCTTCTGCGTCATCTCGGTGTCGATAAAGCCTGGGGCGATGGCGTTAGCGGTAACACCCCTGGAGGCTACTTCCCTGGCGACGGAGCGGGTAAAACCGATAATGCCGGCTTTGGCTGCGGCATAGTTCGCCTGACCCGCATTACCTATCAGCCCGACTACGCTGGAAATGCTTATAATCCTGCCCCAGCGCTGCTTTATCATTGGTCTCAATACAGCTCTTGTACAGAGAAAAACACTTTTCAGGTCTATATTAATTACCTTGTCCCACTCTTCGTCAGACATTCTCACCAAGAGCTGGTCACGGTTAATGCCGGCGTTGTTTACAAGAATATCAATCCTGCCATAATTGGTTGTGGCCGTCTCTACCAGACTGGCAACATCAGGCGCCGAGCTGACGTCGGCCATAACCGACTGGCTCTGTTTACCCATAGCTCTTATTTCCCGGGCTACTTCCTCAGCCATTTTATCTATATCATTAACCACCACGCTTGCCCCGGCTTCAGCCAGTTTAAGGGCGATGGCTTTCCCTATACCGCGTCCGCTGCCGGTGACAATCGCAACTCTGTCGGTAAGATTCATACAAGTACCCCCTGTATAATTTAAAAATTATAAACTTCAATCAAGGATATTGGCTAGGTTTGTAACGGCTTCAGTATCACATATGTTTATTGTTTTGACACCTCCGTTAATCCGTTTGACCAGGCCGCCGAGAACCTTGCCCGGCCCTATCTCAATAAAGGTGGATACGCCGCTGTCAACCATATATTCTATGCTGCGTTGCCATTGTACACTGTTGCACAGCTGGCTCAGCAGCTCTTCCTTTACCATTTCGGCAGTCGTAATCTCGCTGGCTGTTGTGTTAGCCACGATGGGAATTTGCGGCGCGGCAAAGGGAATGGTGGCTATAATTTCTGCCAGGCTATCTGCCGCCGGCTGCATATACCGGGTATGAAAAGCTCCGTTTACCTGCAGCGGGATGACGCGGCGGGCTCCTTTAGCTTCGGCTAGTTCTATCGCTTTGTTCAGGCTATCCTTATCGCCGCTGATTACAAGCTGGCCGGGGCAGTTGAAATTGGCTATTTTAGTATCGCTCTGGGTACATATATCAGCCAGTGACGCCTCATCCAGCCCGATTACCGCCGCCATCCCCCCGGGATTTTCCAGGCCGGCCTGGTGCATTAAGCAGCCTCGCTCACGGGTAAGGTAGATGGCAGTGGCAAAGTCGACCACCCCGGCGGCAGCCAGCGCCGTGTATTCACCCAGGCTGTGGCCGGCAACGAAGGCTGGGGCGGGTAGACTTTTATTGCCCTCTGAATTGCGGATAGTGGACAGCAAGGCGAGACTGATGGTAACTATTGCCGGCTGGGCATTGATTGTCTGGCGGAGTTCGTCATCGGGACCATTAAAACACAGTTGCGATAATGAAAAACCAAGCGCTTCATCGGCCTGCTTGAAGACTGTTCTGGCTGAATCAGAGCTATCGTAAAGGTCGCGCCCCATACCCGCATACTGGGCACCCTGCCCCGGGAAAATATAGGCTACCTTTGCTGGTTCAACCACTATCAGTACTTCTTTTCTATATCAAAAATGGTGCTTTTTAACAAGTAAATTACCCCGTTTTCTTTTTCGGGCTCTTGATTTCAACAACCTCCCTGCCAGCGTAAGTTCCACAGACGGGACAGACTATATGCGGCAGTTTGGGGCTGTTGCATTGTGGGCAATTGACGAGGGCCGGTGGTGTTAATTTATTGTGACTGCGTCTCTGCCCACGGCGAGCCTTGGCTATCTTCCGTTTTGGTAAAGCTCCCATAATTACTCCATTTCAATTTTATTCTATAAAAGAGATTTACAATCCGCTGCAATCCTGGCTACACAGTGGTTTCATCGGTACCGATATAAGTGCATACTGACGAATTGCTTCCGTTAAATCTATAACCTGATTATCATCGATGGTAAACAGGCTGGGTTCATCGTATGCTGGTGAAAAATCACCGCTGACGATGTCTCTGGCAGGGAGGTATTCTTCTTCAAAGTCTAGCTTGAGGGGGCAGCCGAATACATCCAGGCAACGGGCACAGACAAGCTCAACCGTAGTATTAAGTTTGCCCCTGACGATAATGCTCCCGTTAGTACGTGTCAGTTTGACATTACCATAAACCATACTACTGCTACCGTTATCCATTATATTGACAGAATCGCTTACCTGATAATCCCGTTCCGAGCCGATTGGCTCCTTAAGAAACTGAGATACGTTTATTTGAATCATAATCCACCCGACCCATACCATAACCGAACCCTATATTATACTCATAGCCCGATGCTTACCGCAAACCTGGGAAGCAGTTATTGAGTTTGGACGTTAACCATCAGCCGGGATTCGGCCGGTAAAGAAGTTCATTAAAAGGTTTTCTTGCGCAGCCCGGAAGCGATGACATCCCTTAAAATCTGGTTGGTGCCCTCGTATATCTGAGTAATTTTGGCATCACGCATCATTTTTTCAACCGGGTAATCCTGCATATAGCCGACGCCACCGAAAATCTGAATGGCATCTATGGTGACCCTCATAGCAACATCTGAGGCGAAGGTCTTCGCCATGGCGGATTCCGTGCTGAAGCTCCTGACGCCGCTGTCAACGGTTCTGGCGGCGGCATAGACCAGTGCCCTTGCCGCCTCCACGTCGGTTGCCATGTTGGCAAGCATATGGCTGACGGCTTGGAAAGAGATAATGGGCTGACCGAATTGATTACGTTGCTTGGCATAGTCCAGCGCTGCTTCTAAAGCCCCCTGAGCCAGACCTACTGCCTGCGCCCCGATACCGGGGCGGGAACCGTCAAATAACCGCATAGTCATGGGGAAACCCATCCCCTCCTTACCGATGATGTTTTCTAAAGGCACCAGGCAGTCTTCAAAAATCAGCTCTCTTGTTATAGAGGAGCGGATACCAAGCTTTTTCTCTTTCCTGCCGAAGGTAAAGCCGGGAGTATCATTCTCTACCAACAAGGCACTGGCGCCGCGGATGCCTCTTCCCTTATCGGTAAGGGCAATAATTGTATAGATATCAGCCTCGCCAGCATTGGTGATGAATTGCTTGGTACCGTTTATTATATAGCCGTTATCCACCCGGGTAGCGGTTGTTTTTATGGCACTGGCGTCGCTGCCGGCGGTTTCTTCGGTAAGGGCGAAGGCGGTAAGTTTCTTGCCACTGGCGATATCAGGCAGATACTTGCGTTTTTGTTCTTTGCTACCGTACTCAAGGAGCGTCATGCTTCCCAGCGCATTAACGGCGTAGCTGACAGCCAACCCGGCGCATATACGGCCCAGTTCTTCGGTTACCAGACACAGTTCAAAGCAACCACCGCCCAGACCGCCGTACTCTTCGGGGATATAGAGACCCAGCAGGTCGGTATCAGCCAGTTCCTGTATTACCGATTTGGGAAACTCCTCCTTCTCGTCAAGCTCGGCTCGCAGAGGCAACATCTTATCCTCGGCAATAGTCCTCGCCATCTGTTTGACCGTTTTTTGTAGCTCCGTCAGGAAATATTCCAAATCATTCTCCTTTTACTCGTTTGGTTTTGGCGGGTGCGGGTGGATGATTGCAATAAAGATAGTTCTGTGTATTATAGGTTATGACCTATACCGGCTGTCAAGCAGGATCGGATTATTGACAGACGATATATTGTAGCCTATAATCCGATAGGCTACGGGGCTTCATACACTGTTTAATAGCCATAGATTAACCCCAGAACTGCACTGTGAATAAGTTGATAGATGAAGTAAACTTTTCCCGTAAGGAGGTCAATCTGGTGTCGGCAAAGGCTTTTGTACTTATCGAGACAGCAGTCGGTAAAACTAAAGAGGTAGTTTCAGCCCTGAAAAAGACGGAAGGTTTAAATTCGGTTGATACCGTAACCGGTCCCTATGATATTATTGCCGTTGTAGAAGCGGAAGACCTGAACAAAATTGGTGACCTGATTACCGGTAAAATTCACGCCATTGAAGGTATATCAAGGACGGTTACCTGCCTGGTGGTATAAGCTAGAACAGGTATTACATTGTCTCCGGTGCCGTCATCCCCATCAGGTGCAGGGTTCTGGCCAGCACAAGCTTGGCGGCAGCCACCAGTTTTAAGCGGGCTTTGCATAGCGGTTCGTCATCGGAAACGACACGGCACTGTTTATAAAAGCTATGAAAAGCTGTAGCCAGGTCCTGGGCATAATAAGTGAGGTGGTGGGGCTCCAGGGTGTTGGCTATCAGCTCAACTATCTCGGGCAGCATCAGCATCTTACGTATCAGGCTGAGTTCCGGTTCGGCAGCAAGTAAAGAGACATCTCCATCATTAAAACTGATTTCCATCTCTTTCGCCAGGCGGAGGATGCTGGCAATGCGGGCGTGGGCATACTGAACATAATAGACGGGGTTATCCTGAGACTCTTTTTTAGCCAGTTCCAGGTCAAAGTCCATCTGGCTATCGGCGGAACGAGCCAGGAAGAAGAAGCGGCAGGCATCAACGCCAACTTCCTCTATAACCTCATGCAGGGTAACGATATCACCGCTGCGCTTTGATAGGCGTACCAGCTCACCACCCCGCCTTAAAGTCACCATCTGGGAAATTATTACCTCAAGTCTTTCGGGGTCAATACCAAGGGCGCTGACAACGGCTTTCATTCTGGAGACGTGCCCCTGGTGGTCAGCCCCCCAGATATCTATTACCCGGTCAAAATGGCGCTCGACGAACTTGTTATAGTGATAGGCAATGTCGGTAGCGAAGTAGGTTGCCGAGCCGTCACTGCGAACGACGACATTATCCTTATCTTCACCCAGGGCGGTGGAGACGAACCAGGTGGCAGACTCCTTGTCGGCGAGGTAGCCACCCTGTTTTAGTATTGACATGACTTTCCTGTACTGCCCGTTATCATAAAGGCTTTTTTCACTGAACCAGACATCGAAGTTCACCCCCAGTAAATCCAGGTCCTGTTTTATCTGGCTTATCATTTTTGCCAGCCCCACCTTCCCGATTTGTGATTCGGCTTCCTGTTGTGGAAGATTGAGGAAGCTGTCCCCTTTCTCATCTTTAATCTCTTTAGCCAGTTCAATCATATAGTTACCGAAATAGCCTTCTGCCGGCATTTCGGTGTCAATACCCAGGGACTGCTGATAGCGGGCAAAAAGTGAACGGTTAAAGGTATTTATCTGGTTACCGGTATCGTTTATGTAGTATTCCTCCTCAACGGCAAAGCCGGCAATATTCAGGACATTAGCCAGTGCGCTGCCCAGAATGGCGCCGCGCCCATGCCCGACATGCAGCGGGCCGGTGGGATTGACGCTGACGAATTCTATCTGCACCCGTTTCCCCTTGCCAAGTTCAATGCTGCCATAGGTATCACCGGCTGACAGAATGTTGCTTACCTGGTGTGTTAGCCAGTCATTACTGAATGTAAAGTTAATGAAACCTGGTGGCGCTACGGCAATGTCGGCAATCTCGGGGCTGGGGGTGATAGGTTTGGTTATGATGTTAGCTATGGCGAGCGGCTCAAGACCAGCTGCCCGTGCCAGCTTAAGCGGAAAGCTGGTGGCGTAATCGCCGTGCTCCGGGTTCTGGGGACGTTCCACTGAAACCTCGGGCAGTGGAACCTGCGGCAGTTTCCCCGATGTCTGGGCTTGAACTGCCGCCTGCTGCAGCGAATCGATTATTTTTTGCCTGATGGATAGTATTTCACTCACCGCTCGTTCTCTGGTTGGCTGGATTTTAACGCATTATAGCACAATGCCGTTTGAAAAGGGATAACTCGGACACTCTTATCTATCTGCGGGAGGAGAAAATTCGAACTCAAGATGAGAAAACGTCTTTTTCTATTTCCCTTTTTAACTCTGTTGCTATCTCAGCTATTGTTTTCTTACTGCTATCAATAGCTATTTTGTCTGCAAGAGAAGGGCTGTATTTCAAAATATCTCTTTTGATAATACCATACCAAATAGGCAAAATTACTTTCCGGCTGTCTATTTCTCTTGCGGTTAATCCGTTTAATTCGTATTGTGGCCAGTTTTTTAAAAAGAAATATTTTGATAAAACTACAATTCCATATTTCGAATTGACCAAGCCCCTATCAATAGAACCTCTCAAACTATCGCCCACTTTTAATTCGAATTCATCATACCATATTTTTAATCCTAACCCGCTAAGTTTCTCTGCAAGAGGTTTTACAAATTCCTGCTTATCTTCACTTGCATGGGAAATAAATGCATCATATCCTATTTCATCTGGTTCTTCTTCAGACTGTTCAAATTGTCGTTTAGCAAGGCGTAACATAAGACCACTATGAAATGAAAAAACTTCGTCTGCTGTTTTGAATTGAGATTTTGTATAAAGATTCATTGGTGTAGAGCCACCTACAACCCACCATTCTTTATCTTTCATATCAGTAGTTTCTACAGACAACACA
>DAOWJL010000038.1 GCA_030640385.1 Dehalococcoidia bacterium
GAGGTAACAATCTACCCGTCTATCGTTATAAAGGGAGCCGGGGATATCTTTAACGATGCCGGAGTGGTTGTCCTCAGCAACAATAATATACCCGAAGGCGAAGAATACAATATGGAAGAACAGGATGGATTCTGGGATGGTCTTTGGCGCTTCTTAAATGGTGGAATGGTTATGGAAGATGCGGCTGGAATAGCACCACCTAAAGCCTCTCCAAGTATCAATGGACAGGCTTCAGACCTGGCTGAGGTGGAAAGGGTAAGGCAGTTCTTCCCCGAGACCTGGCTATGGGAGGAAATAATTGTTGACGCCGACGGCAAAATCTCGATACCGGTTACCGTGCCGGATACCATTACCACCTGGATGCTGCACGCCGTTGCCATTTCCAAAGATACAGGATTGGGTATGGCTGAAGATGCGCTCGTAGCCTTCCAGCCGTTCTTCCTCAAGGTAGACCTGCCCTACTCTGCCATAAGGGGCGAGGAGTTCCCGGTAAAAGTTGCCATCTATAATTATCTGGAGCAGCCTCAGGAAGTCCTCGTCGAGATAGAGGAAGAGGGCTGGTTCGAGCTGCTGGATGAAACTGCCAAGGTGATAACAATAGGAGCCAACGACATCGGCGGTGTCGAGTTCATGATAAAGCCAGAAGGTCTCGGTATAAACGAGTTTAAGATAACCGCCCGCAGTACCGAGGCAGCCGATGCGGTCATAAAAACCCTGCTGGTTCAGCCGGAGGGCGTCCCACGGGAGTTCGTAGAGAACCTGGTTCTGTCCGAAGATAACCCGCAGATTCTGGATACCTCTATCCCTGAATTCGCCATTGCCGATTCAGGCAGAGTCTATATTGCGCTGACTTCCAGCTTCCTGACTCAAACTATCGAAGGATTAGAAGGGCTTATCAAGATGCCTTTTGGCTGTGGCGAGCAGAACATGATTGTCTTCGCCCCGGATGTCTATATCACCAAATATTTACAGGAGAGCGGGCAGCTCAAGCCGGAGATTATGGCAAAGGCAGAGAAGCTTATGATTACCGGTTACCAGAGAGAACTCACCTACCGCCGCAGCGACGGCAGTTTCTCCGCCTTCGGGCAGAGTGATGATGAGGGTAGTCTATGGCTGACCGCTTTCGTTCTTAAGAGCTTTGCCGAAGCCAAAGACCTTATCTTCATCGATGATGCCGTTCTTGAAGAGGCTGCGGACTGGCTCAAGTCTCAACAGAACAGCGACGGCTCCTTTGAGCCGATTGGTTTCGTCCACCATCAGGAGATGCTCGGCGGGCTCAATGGCAAAGATGCCCTGACCGCCTATACTACTATCGCCATGATTGAAGTTGGTGAAACTGCAAGCTCTGCTAAAGCTATTGAATATCTTGAGGGAATACTGGATGAGCTGGATGACCCGTACACCCTGGCTATAACTGCCTATGCCCTTGAGCTTGCCGGCAGTGATAGAAGCGACGATGCCTACCGGATGCTGATGGAACTTGCCATTGAAGACGAGAACGGCCTGCACTGGGGTGGCGGTGATATTATCCTTCCGACGTACCCGGAACAGCACATCCAGAGCGCCGTTATAGAAACCACCGCCTATGCCACCCTGGCTCTTGTAGGGCATGGCGATGCCTTTAATGCTTCCCGGGCAGCCAAGTGGCTTGTATCACAGAGAAACGCCTACGGTGGCTTTGGCTCGACGCAGGATACGGTTATGGCTTTGCAGGCACTCACTCAGTATTCCACCGGCACCCGTGCCGATGTTGACCTTACAATAACCATAGAATCATCAGAATTCAGTATAGAAAAGAGGATTACCCCGGAGAACTTCGATATCCTCCAGATTATTGAGGTGCCGATTAACGACCAGGTTAAGATTACCACCGAGGGTAAGGGCGAAGCCATTGCGCAGCTGGTCAAGCGCTTCAACCTGCCCCAGGCTGAGACCGGTGAAGATATTCTGAGAATAAACGTTGATTACGATACAACCGAGGTTGAGGTCAATGATTTGGTTACCGTCTCTGTTGAGCTTGTTTTCAACCCACCCCAGCAAATGGAAGCCGGCATGGTGGTGGTTGATATTTCAGTGCCGACAGGTTTTACGCCGGTTATGGAATCCATCGCTGATGTAGTGGAAAGGGAAAAGAAGATAAAACGCTATGAAACTGCCGGCAGGAAGGTTATATTCTATATAGAGAACATGCTTCCCGGTGATAGTCTTTCTTTCAGTTTCAAGGTGCAGGCAATGTTCCCGGTTAAAGCCAAGGGTGTCACCTCTCTGGTTTACTCCTACTACCAGCCGGATATCAGGGGTGAAACCCTGGGTGAAGAAGTCACCGTTAATTAGTATTGTTATAGTTTATTAAATAAGAAAGGAGGCTGGATTGCGAGGGTTATATCCAGCCTCCTTCCATCTTCTTGATATATAGTTCTATTCCTGGGTGAATGGAATCAATCCCCTCTTTATAGCTTTTACCACCGCTTCGGTGCGGGCATTTGCATCAAGCTTGCTTAAAATTGAGGTAACATGGTTCTTTATTGTCTGTTCGCTGATTTTCAGCTTGGCCGCAATTTGCTTATTGGCATAGCCCTGAGACATATAATTAACTATTTCTGTCTCGCGTGTGGTAAGGGGAGATATCAGGTTTTTAACCTCCTGCTGCTGGTACAGCTCCTGAAACTGGTCCAGAACATGGGCTGCTACCTTAGGCCGGCTGCTCAGGCTATCATTTATGGGGTGCTCGCCACTTGCTACACGTCTTACTGTATCAACCAACTCTTTGCTACTGATATCCTTGCTCAGATAGGCTGAAGCCTGTCTCTTTATGGCTTCAAATAGCTGTTTATCATTTATATCCGATGCCAGTACAATAACCGCGGTGCTTGGGGTTACCTGCTTTACCCTGTTAACCAGATTAAACCCGCTATCCGGGGCAGTATCAATATCAACAATAGCCACATCAGGCGGCATAACCTCTATCATCCGGGACATTTTATCGGTTAGCTGCGCCTCACCAACAATCACAATATCCCTTATGTCTGAGAATGTATTCTGAATGCCCTGCCTGAATAATGGCTGCTGGCTGAATATCCAGACTGTTATACCTTGTTCATCCATAGTTTAACCTCGAAACTTATGAGTTTATTGTTTTGTCGGTTTGCTTGACCACTTCTCAGCCAGGTCACCGGCTACGGGAAGTTTATATATTTCTCCCTGGTATGCCTTATACATCAAAACGACCCAGAGGACAAACCAGAGACCACCGACCAAAGGCCATATGAACAAACTGAAAAACGGCATCCAGCCAAAGACAATTCCGATAATATTAAGGGCACTAAAAACGATTATTGATTGCACGGCATGAAAGCGAACGAATTTACTTTCCGTCTCTATAAGTAAAAATATAAGCCCGCTCACCCAGCCTGCCACATAGCACAATAAACCGGCTATGTTCTCTTCAAGCCCGGTAGAAGTCTTTGCCATTTACTGTTTCTCCTTCCCCAAGTTTGCTATTAGAATATACCCAGATTCAGCCAGTGTCAATATATACCGGAAACATGCTGAATCTAGTGTCTTTCCACTCTTTCCACCCGGTAACACAACCTGCCGGCTGGTACTTCTATTTCTATAACATCACCAATCCCCCGCCCGACGACTGTTCTTCCTATCGGTGAAGCGTCTGATACCTTGCCTTCAGTCGCATTCGCCTCCCTGGGGCTGACGATGGTAAATTTTAATTCTTCGCCGGAAGACATGTCAATAAGTACAACCCTGTTACCGGTACACACCCTACGTGTGACTTTTGTTTTTTCATCAATTACAGTTGCTATCTTCAATATTTCTTCCAGTTCTTTGATTCTTCCCTCAAGATGACCAAGCCTCTCCCTGGCGGCATCCAGGGGGGCATTTTCCCGAAAGTCTTTATCTTCGGCGGCTCTTCTGATTTCTTCAATAATATATGGCCTCTGGCTTTTAAGTTCTGAGAGTTCCTTTTTCATTGAATCATAGCCTGCCCTGGTTAGAGAGACTGCCGCTATTGCCTTTTGTCCGGCATTTTCTTTCAGCCGGGTCTTTTCCTTCTTTATCTTTATATGCACTGCCAGGCTTTTCTTAATCCACCCTTTTTTTCTGGCATATGCCAGAAACGCTTTTGCCAGTTTAAGTTTTTTTTGATATTCTGCAACCGATGGCGACATCCGCTGGGCATATTTTGCCACTTCATCAGCGGCTATGCTATCCATGAGCCTTTCCCTGCCAAACCAGCGGACGAACTGATATATTGCCTGCTGGCTAATGCCTGCCTCTTCAGACGGTAAACTGCCCAGAAAACGGCTGGCTGCTTCATTTAAACTCAATTCTCCGTTGTTATCTGTCATCACTTCTCCCATTCAAAACAAATCCTAAGGGAATCTTTATGGCCTTAATGGATTTTGTAATTACTTTCTGCCTGGTTAATCTTAATATAGCCCTGCCATGCCAGTCAAAAGAAAGGCCATCCACTTCAAGCAAAGCCTTATCAATACCATTGGCAATAGTTATGTCAAATATTCTATCTATTTGCTTGTCACTCAAGCGTTCGTATAATCTCCTTGCCCAGTAACATATCTTTAGTTCCTGCCACAGTTCCTTCTTCCATTCCCGCTGGTAGCCGGACAGATTCTTTGCCGAAAGGTCGTTCCTTTCCAGGGCTGTTTTTAGATTACGTGCTGCTGTCTCGGCGCTCAGCAGTCCGAAGTAGATACCGCCACCTGTTGTCGGCTTCACCTGCCCGGCAGCATCACCAACCACTATCAGTCGCCGGCTGTATGTTCTCGCCGGTGGCTTTATGGTGATCCCACGGCAGTCTATTTTCCCATCGTCATAATCTATTTTCCCCTCAACCTTTAGCGACGATAACAGCTTTTTAAGATATCCCTTCGGATTATACCGTGATAATAAGCCGACAAGAGCCTTCTGTGGCGAGGTCGGCACCAGCCAGGCGAAAAAGCCGGGAGCTACCTCCCTTCCCATATATACTTCTATCTCATCAATGTGAGCGTTTTCCACTTCAACCTGAGCACCGACAACAAAATCACCGGACTCACCCAACCCCAACCTGTGAATAAGTTTTGAGCCAAAGCCGGTGGCAATAACAACTACCCGGGCTTCATATTCCAGCTCATTGCCATTGCTGTCTGTTTTAATCATAATCCGGTCAGTTTCTGGTTTTATATCCTCCACTGTATTTTTGAAAAGGTATTCCGCCCCGGCAGCCCTTGCTCTTTCAGCCATATACGAATCAAGTAACGCCCGGTCTATAATACAAGCCTGGTTTTCCCTTCGCCATAACCGGATTAACTTCTCCGAAGGTGAAAATATCTTGGCGCTATTTGCTTTTCTCAAGACTAGATTACTATCAATATGAAAGGTGTCAAGGCAATTCTGGCTAATAATACCGGTACAGCAAACCCGTCCCCCCATCCTTTCCCTTCTTTCAACTACCAGCACGCCATAGCCAACCTCAGCCAGTTTACGAGCAACATGGCTGCCTACCGGTCCGCCACCAATTACTATAACATCATGCAAAATAGCCACCTGAGCTTTCTATTTTCTGCCTAAAAGTATATCACAGTCTTCTCTGCCAATGCCTACTGTCTTAACCCTTGACAAACAATCTCACTTTGGTTATAGTCTCTTACAATAAGTAAAGGCTGTGAGCAAGACTAGTAAGCTTCCAGCGAGGCACAGAGAGTCGGATAAGGTGTGAGCCGATGCTGGCGCAGGAGCTGAATGGTCTTGTGAGCCGCAAACCGAAAACCGCCTGATTGGCTGCCAGTAGGCTTTGCCGCCAGGGATGCGTTATTGAATCCCAGGATATAGAGCTATCAGACTCTAATCTGAGAAAGATGGTCAGATGAAAAAGCAGCTGACTAAGAAGGGTGGCACCGCAGAGCAGAGCCTCCTGCCCCTTCAAGGGTAGGAGGCTTTTTATATAACTTAACAAATTTTATAGGAGGAGACCCAAATGGAACAAGCAATGTATTTCCTGGAACAGAAGGATATGCCAACTCACTGGTATAATATCCTACCCGACCTTCCCGAACCACTACCGCCGGTTCTGCATCCGGGCACCGGCAATCCGATAACACCGGATGACCTGGCGCCGCTCTTCCCGATGGGCTTAATTATGCAGGAGTTCAGCCCTGAGAGCAACATTGAAATCCCTGAAGAAGTGCAGTCAATCTACCACACATGGAGACCCACTGTCCTGCACCGGGCATTCCAACTGGAGAAGGCACTGGATACTCCGGCTAAGATCTTCTATAAATACGAAGGTACCAGCGCACCCGGTAGCCACAAGCCTAACACTGCAGTCGCCCAGGCATACTATAATAAAAAAGAGGGCATAAAGCGCATCGCCACCGAGACCGGCGCCGGCCAGTGGGGCAGTTCCATCGCTTTCGGTTGCATGCTTTTCGGCCTTGAATGCAAGGTTTATATGGTGAAGATAAGCTATCAACAAAAACCCTATCGCCGCTTGATGATGAATACCTGGGGCGCCACCTGTATCCCCAGCCCCAGCATGGATACCAAAGCCGGCCGCGATATGCTGGCTAAAGACCCGGATTGTCCCGGTAGTCTTGGGCTCGCCATCAGCGAAGCCGTCGAGGATGCCGCCGGCCGCGATGATACCCACTACTCACTGGGCAGTGTCCTCAACCACGTCCTGCTTCATCAGACCATTATTGGACAGGAAGCTATAAAGCAGATGGAGATGGCAGATGCCTATCCCGATATTATCATTGGTTGTGTCGGCGGTGGCTCTAATTTCGCCGGTATGTTCTTACCCTTTATCAAGGATAAGGTTGAAGGCAGAAAGCCAGGCTTGCGCATTATAAATGTTGAGCCTGAAAGCTGCCCCACCCTCACCAAGGGTTTATATGCCTACGACTTCGGCGATGTCGCCGGTATGACACCGCTGCTTAAGATGTTCACCCTGGGGCATGATTTCATGCCGCCACCGGTACATGCCGGCGGTCTGCGCTATCACGGCTTGTCGCCTATCATCTGCCACCTTCACAAATTGGGGTTAGTTGAAGCCAAAGCAGTACCTCAACTAGCCACTTTTGAAGCCGGTATTCAATTCGCCCGCACCGAGGGTATAATCAGCGCTCCTGAGACCAACCACGCCATCCGGGTAACCATTGACGAAGCCCTTAAATGCAAGGAAACAGGAGAGGCAAAGACCATACTTCTGGCCCATAGCGGACATGGCCACTTTGACCTGGCTGCTTACGATGCCTACCTCTCGGGCAAACTTGAAGACTATGAGTATCCTGAGGAAAAGGTAAAAGAGGCATTAACTCACCTGCCAGAGGTACCGTCTTAATAAAACTCCATAAAACATCTACATAAGAGGCTGGGTATTACAACCCAGCCTCTTATTATTTATCATTGTTATACTTTCCTTCTATATGATAATATTGAACTGTATATGAAAACACTCAAGTCTAAACTCTTTTTGTTTTTGTTGATTAATATAGCGGCTCTGTCACTTGCAGGCATCACCGGTTGCGACATACTGCCTGCCACCAACGGTGAGACATCAGAAAGTCCAGCAGTTATTACTACCGGGGCACCTTCAAATCCGATACTGCCCAGTTTTATTGAAGTTGCGGAAAAAGCAAGGCTTTCCGTTGTCGTCATCGAAACCGATATAGGCGCCGGTTCGGGGTGGATTATAGACAGCGACGGCATCATCGTTACCAATTACCACGTTATAGAAAACGCCACAGATATACATGTAATCCTTAACGACGGAAGTGCCTTTACCGCCAAATCGGTAAGCAGCGATCCCCCTACTGACATAGCCATCATTTATATTGATGCCCAGAACCTGCCGGCAGCCGATATAGGCGATTGTTTCGAATTAAAAGTCGGCCAGCCGGTGGCGGCTATAGGCAATGCTCTTGGCCAGGGCATCAGCCTGAAGGGTGGCTGGATAAGCAGGCTGGAAGTTGCATTAATGCTTGACGACAAAACACTATATGGCCTCATTGAAACAGATGCCGCCATAAATGAAGGTAATAGCGGCGGCCCGCTGGTGAACATGGCTGGAGAAGTGGTTGGCATTACCAGTATCAAGTTGGTTGACGTCGCGGTAGAAGGTGTCGGCTATGCTATAAGTATGGATACGGCATTACCCGTTATTAATGAGCTGATTGCAAACGGTTTCGTGGTTCGTCCTTATCTGGGTGTGGCAGGTATTACCGTAGACTATATTGTCATTGATGTTTACGATCTACAGATTGATAAAGGCTTTCTAATCACCACTATAATTCCTGGCTTCCCGGCTGAAAAGGCAGGCCTTGGAGAAGAAGATGTCATTACCGCTATTGACGATATCGAGATAAATTCTTTTGAGGAGCTTGTTAAAACAATTCGTTTGCAAGAGGTCGGGCAGGAAATCAAGATAACCTACTGGCGCGGTAACACTCAGCATACTACCTATGCGACACTTGTTGAAAGGCCGGAGTAAAAAACCTAATCCACCCTGGTTACAGCCAGCGTCACCTCATTGCCGGCAAGCTTATACTTCTCTGAAAACGTCCCCTCATCCGCTATTCCCTCAATTAGCTCACGCGATAGCGTTTCCTGCCGGATATAGTCGCCGAAGTTATCCATTACCTGTTTTATATATGCTCCACCCTGATAATAGGTGGTAATGTAATCGGCAATATCAAAACCGGCTGATCGTCGCATTGTCTGCAGGCGGTGGACGATATCCCTTGCCAGCCCCTCGGCAGCCAATTCGGGAGTAATCTCGGTGACTATTGCCACACCATAACCCGCCTCCAGGCTTACTTGATATCCCGCACTTTCTAACTCGCCTTCATTATCAACGGTTTTAAGTTCTTTTATGTTAAGTTCGTCTATTATCTGTGCCTTAATTCTCTCCAGGCTCTGGCGTTCACTCTTCGAAGTCAGGCTCACTACAGCCCTTGCCAGAGGTTGCCGCACTTTTATACCTGCTTTGCTCCTCGCCGCCCGACCCAGGCTTGATATTTTAATCGCCAGCCTGGTATCAGCCGACAGCCTCTTGTCTATCTTATCTTTATCCGCTATCGGGAAATCCGCCAGGTGAACGCTATCCGGGGCTTCGGGGAAGGCGGAGCAGACAAGGTTGTGATACAGTTCTTCGGCCAGGAAAGGCGTGAAAGGTGCCAGCAGCTTGGATAGTGTTACCAAGCATCGGTAAAGTGTCGTATAGGCGGCAAGTTTATCGGAATCGTTCTCGCTCTTCCAGAAGCGGCGCCGGCTGCGTCTTACATACCATTTGGAAAGGTCGCTGACAAAACTCTCTATCTTCCTACCGGCTTCTGTCGGATTGTAATTCTCGAGTGCGTTATTAACATCGGCTACCAGTTGATTCAGCTCGGACATAATCCAGCGGTCCAGCACCGATGGCTCAAGTTTACCCATTTCCGAAGCCGGATTGAATTTATCTATATTGGCATAGGTTACAAAGAAGGAATATACGTTCCACAGAGTTAGCAGGAACTGGCGTGCCACCTCGGAGATAAGCTGTTCCGAGAAACGGCGGGCATTACCCGGTGGGTTAGCTGTCAGGAAATACCAGCGCAGGGCATCTGCCCCATACTTATCAAGCATCGGCCCCGGTTCTACCACGTTCCCTCTCGCCTTGCTCATCTTGTCGCCCCTGGCATCAAGTATATGCCCCAGGCAGATAACATTTTCGTAGCTGGGACGGTCAAATAACAGGGTAGATATAGCATGCAGGCTATAAAACCAGCCGCGAGTCTGGTCAACGGCTTCACAGATATAGTCCGCCGGGAACCTGCCATCGCTGAGGAGTGTTTCGTTCTCAAATGGATAGTGCCACTGGGCTATGAACATTGCTCCCGAATCAAACCAGCAGTCTATAACCTCGGTAATTCGCTTCATTTTCCCCTGGCACCCGGGGCAATCAAAGATCAATTCGTCAACATAAGGGCGGTGCAGGTCCAGGGGTTCCTTTAACCCGCCAAAGCCGGGCTTCTTCTTCAGTTCTTCCAGCCCGCCGATGCATTCATAGTTAGCACAGGATTCGCACTGCCATACCGGCAGCGGTGTTCCCCAGTATCTTTCTCTGGAAAAAGCCCAGTCCACGTTATTCTGCAGCCAGTCACCAAAGCGGCCATATTTAATATGCTGTGGGTACCAGTTTATCTCCTCATTGTTAGCAATAAGCCTGTCCTTTACCGCCGTCGTCTTTATATACCAGGTCTCTTTGGCATAGTAAAGTAGTGGCGAATCACACCGCCAGCAGAAGGGATAGGTATGGTGAATTTTCTCACTGCGGAATAGCAGGCCCCTTCTATCCAGGTCGGCGATGATGTCTTTATCCGCGTCCTTTACGAATTTGCCGGAAAAAGGATAGCTACCGATTATCTTACCCTGTAAATCAACCGGATTTACAAAATCTAAAAGGTCACTCATTCCGGCTTCATAATCAACCTCACCAAAGGCAGGGGCTATATGTACAATGCCGGCCCCTTCTTCCATAGATACGAAATCAGTAGCAATAACACGATAGGTCAAATCCTTACTGGGTTCCTGTACTGCAAGTTCCGACTGGCTTTGAAATCGCCGTCGCTCTACCCCATAATTATGAGGATTAAATAATGGTTCATAATACACTCCAGCCAGCTGGCTTCCCTTAATTTTTTCTAATATCTTGTCATCAACCAATCCCACCCGCTCACGCAATTCATCAGCCATTATAATATATTCATCCCCTACTTCCACTACTGCATATTCATCATCGGGGGCTACTGCCAGAGCCGTATTACCCGGTAATGTCCACGGCGTGGTAGTCCACGCCAGGAAATAGACGGCTTTATCCGCCAGTTTATCGCTTATTTTAGTCAGAGAGAATGGCTCAACTCTAAACTTTATGTAAACAGACGGGTCTTCTGTATTATCTTTATAACCAAGGGCTACTTCATGGGAGCTGAGAGAAGTGCCGCAGCGCGGGCAATGAGGCGTTACCCTGTAACCTTTATATACCAGCCCCTTATCCCACATTTGTTTTATTGCCCACCAGCAGGATTCAATATAGCTGTTTTCCATGGTGATATAGGGATGCTCCAGGTCAACCCAGAAAGCGATGCGCTCGGTCATAGTGTTCCACTCTTCCAGATAGCGGAAAACGCTTTCCCGGCAGCGGGCATTGAACCTGTCAATTCCGTATTTCTCTATATCCGCCTTGCTGGAAAAGCCCAGTTCCTTCTCTACTTCCAGCTCTACCGGCAGTCCATGGGTATCCCAGCCGGCGATACGCGGGGCGTAGTACCCTTTCATTGCCTTGTAGCGCGGTATAACATCCTTAAATACACGAGACAGTACGTGGTGTATCCCCGGGCTGCCGTTAGCCGTCGGTGGTCCTTCATAAAGCACAAAACGAGTGGCGTTTTTACGCCCCTCTATACTTCTGGCAAAGATATTGTTCTGCCGCCAGTATTCAAGTATCGCCTCTTCCATCTGTGTGAAATTAACTCTGCTGGCTACCGGTTTAAACAACTGAACACCTCATAAAAAAATCTATCCCTCCCGCCAGCGACGGCACTCTATTCTCCCCGCCGTACCACCCCGCTTCTCCTGATATTACCAGGAGCGCTCATCAAGGCACATTCATACCCCTGTCGTTATAACGGCTGACAATACCGACCAAGTCTACTATGTCTTTACGACCGTTCGGTTGGTAGCTCAGGAGTGATTTTCAGAAGAACCGACTGCCTGCTTCCACCGCACCAGACTCGCTTTTACCGGTTGCCCTTCCTACTCGCCTCCGTCACAGCTTTTCCAAAAGGCTACCATAATACTTTATATAAATCAACGCTCTTCCCACATACCCTTCTGTCAGAGGCTTCTATCTCTCTTTGGGGATAATAACAACCTTACGTGCATCGCCGATACCGGTGCTCTCTGTAATTACGGCCGGATGGTCCGCCAGAGCCATATGGATAATTCGCCTCTCGTAGGCCGGCATAGGTTCCAGTTCAAATGACTTTTCGTTAGCTTCAACCTCTTCCGCTATACGATTAGCCATATTATTAAGCGACTTATATCGGTGCTGTTTGTAACCATTGACATCGATTACAATAAGGACTGAAGACTTCACCCTATGCGACACGATAAGCCTGATGATATACTGCAGTCAGGCAAGTGTCTGCCCCCTCCGCCCGATGAGTATTCCCAGATCATCACCCTTTACATCGAAAATGATGGGTGTTACCGCCCTCTCGCTTTCCTGAACAACAGCCTGTTCCTGGTAGACGACCTCGGCGTTTACCCCCATCCTGTAGAGCAGTTCCTCAAGTACATTATGGGTAATATCTATTATAGTATCAGTATCTACAATTTCAGGGGCTTGCTTCAGAACTTCATTTTCTTTTTCAGAACTATTATCTTCCATCACTTCTAGCCTTTACAATCCTTATGTAGAGGGAGGGCAACAAGCTTTTGAGCAATACCAAGATAGAGACTTTTCCTATGCTCCTGGGGAGTTTGAATATTCGCAGACAATAGGTGACTTTTTAGATCCTTCTATGCAGTTTCAAATGGAGCAAGCAATGCGACCTATAGAGTCAAGCGCTGCGGCTGGTGGTTCTCTTGGTTCTGGTGCTACCTTAAAAGCCTTACAGGATAGAGGGCAACAAGTGGCAAACATGAACTACGGACAAGCCTTTGACCGAATGAATAGAGATAAAAGC
>DAOWJL010000022.1 GCA_030640385.1 Dehalococcoidia bacterium
GGAGCCCTTATTACCAGAAGCCACTTTTTCAATTTCTTTACCTTCTTTCCTGTATCTATCGGTTTTTCTTATAGATAACTAAATAAGGCACAGCAATGGATATATGTTGTGCCTCTTTGGGTAAAAAGGAGGGCTTATTGCTCATCCTCCGGTTGCAGTTTTAATCTTACTTCATCGCCAATCTTGGCATCAAGTAAGGAGGCGGCATTACCGCCCCTGAGGGATAGTTCAAGATAGCCGCCCGAGCCGATTAAGGCAATCAATCCGCTACCCTCGGAATAGGTACGTACCAGCCCGGAAATAAGCCGGTTGCCTACTTCAATAGTGTCTACCCTTTCGGCGGGCGGTAAATCGTCACTTCTGACATTGGTAATCAGGTTGCCGAAGTTGTCAATGTGGATGACATGACCTGCCAGCGAACCGTCCGGCCTCTTACCCGGACTCGGCACGGGCAACACCTCCACCGATGTCAGTGGCTCGCCGAACTCTATAGGCGGAAAGCCCAGCGACAGTGCCGCCGCTACCGGGGCAAAGATATCACGCCCGTGAAAGGTGGGGCTTACCGGTGACCTCCAGAACCTGGGGTTTGTTATATGTACCACCTCTATACTTTCGCCCGGTTTCATTCCCCCTTTTATCGATAACCTGCCCTTTTTAGCCACCGGCTCAATCAGAGACTGCTGGATAATATAACTCAGGACGCCATTATCAGGGGCAACAAAAGAGGCTATCGGCGTACGCAGGATAATAGCCCGGCGTTTACCGCCGACATCCGGGTCAACTACCACCAAGTGGATTGACTTCCTGGGGAAATAGCGGTATGTCGTGCTCAGAACAAAGGCAGCCTGCGATATATTCTGTGGTTTTATGGTATGGCAGATATCAACCAGACTGGCTTCGGGGTTGATACCCAGTATCACCCCTTTCATTGATGCCACATAGGCATCCTTAAGCCCGAAATCGGTGGTCAGTGTTATTACGGCACTCATGCAAATCAAACCATTAGGATATTAGCCAATGCCGATCATGAGTAACGATATGGCAACAAGCAGAACCACCAGCACGACTGTAAATTGAAACAGGGTTTTTTCCAGACCCCGTTTTGTGCGGTAGACGGTATCGGCCTGACCGAAAATACCTCCCAGACCACCACCCCTGACCTGGAGCAGCAGAACAAGTACCAGTGCTACCGAGAGTACCATCTGAGCCACGATTAAATAGTTTTCCATTTATCCTTCTCCCAGCTTTTTCTTAAGTAATTCACCAGCTAGATTGGGGTTAGCCCGACCTCTTGTTTCCTTCATTAACTGGCCAACGAGGAACTTCAATGACTGTTCTTTACCTGCCTTATAATCAGCCACCGCCCGGGGGTTGGCTTCAATCACCCGGCTGGCTATTTCTTCAATCTGGACAGAGTCGCTTATCTGGCTTAATCCCCTGTCTTTAATGATTTCCCCGGCTTCTCTGCCGGTTTCATACATGTTTTCAAGTATTGATTTGGAGGTTGCAGCACTAACATTGCCTTCTGTGTTTAAGACGAGCAGCCTGATAAGTTGTTCGGGGACAACTCTCTTTCTAAAAGCGGCAATATCTATGTTATTGGCATTTATAATACGGCTAACCTCGCCCAGAATCCAGTTACTGACCTCTTTAGCCCCCTTATCCTGCGGTAATTTCTTATATTCCTCCGTCGCCAGGCAGTCTTCAAAGTAATCAGCTAAAGTTCTGGAACTGGTAAGCAGATTGGCATCATATGCAGGTAGACCATAATCAGATATAACCCGGTCACGTCTGGCTTCCGGTAGTTCCGGCAGTTTAGCCCTTATTTTTTCTATTCTGTCAGGTTCAAGCATCAGTGGCGGTAAATCCGGCTCTGGAAAATAGCGATAGTCATGGGCGTATTCTTTGCTGCGCTGGGAAACGGTTTTACCCTCGTCATCCACCCAGCCCCTGGTTTCCTGGGTGAGTTTCTCCCCCTGAGCGATTGCCTTTCGCTGCCTTTCTTCCTCGTATTTTAGTGCCCGGTAGACAGCCTTGAAGCTGTTCATGTTCTTGACCTCTATCTTTGCCATTAACTCTGTGCTGCCCCTAGGGCGAATGCTTATATTGGCATCACAGCGGAAACTGCCTTCTTCCATATTGGAGGTTGAGACTCACAGGTACTGGAGGATGCTGCGCAGCTTTACCAGGTATTGCCTGGCTTCTTCTGGAGACCTCAGGTCCGGCTCGCCGACAATTTCCATCAGCGGTGCCCCGGAACGATTGACATCTACCAGGCTATAGGATTCTCCATCCGCAGTGCGGTGCAGTAGTTTGGCGACATCCTCCTCAAGATGAACGCGGGTGATGCCTATCCGCTTTTTATCACCGTTGGCGCCTATACTGAGCCAGCCCTGATAGCCTATGGGGGCGTCATACTGCGATATCTGATACCCTTTCATAAGATCAGGGTAGGGGTAGTTTTTGCGGTCAAACTTTGTATAATCGGAGATGGTGCATTTTAAAGCCAGTGCGGTCATTATTGTATATTCTATCGCCTGTTCATTGATGGTAGGCAGAACACCGGGCATTCCCAGGCATACCGGGCAGACGTGGGTATTGGGGGCAGCACTGGCATAGTCAGTGCCGCAACGGCAATACATCTTGCTTGCAGTATTAAGCTGGGCATGCACTTCCAGCCCGATAACAGTCTCATAATCCATTTACTTCAATCCCTTAAGCAACCTATTCAGTATAGCAACAACGGCTATGGCTGACAAGGAAAATGGCGCCATAAGTAGAAGCCGATGGCACCGGGTTAATAAACGGCTTTTACTATGCTATAATTCCCGTATGGGGATATAGCTCAGCCGGGAGAGCGCTGCGTTCGCATCGCAGAGGTCGGGGGTTCGAATCCCCCTATCTCCACTTTAAAGATTAATTCGCTTATTATGGCGAAATGAAGTGGGAGATAAAAACAATTCCTGTCAGTGAAATGCTAATTGCTTTTATACAAAGAGTTTAGTGGATATTATCACTACTGTTAATAAAGGCATCAACTATAGGTTTAAGCTCTAATTGATTAAAACCAACCTCCAGGATGTGGATATTGTTTTGTCCATCAAGCTCTAACAAAGGCACCGGTTGTCTGGTTACTATATATGTCCCCATTACAGGTTCTAAGATATCATGGCGAAGTCTGATATTTCGCAATTCCTCCTCGTTATACCAGCCTTCTTGCACCCTGAATTCGATAATCGTATCGGGTCTGCATATTTTGTTTACATCATTCACCAGGGCAATATCCTCTGGTGCACTTGCGATATAAAGCAGTATATAGCCCGGGGTAAAAATCGCTTTAATATGCTCATTAAGAATAGGCAGCCAATCCCTATTTTCACTGGCATCAATTGCTATCCATCTGGCTTCATGGGCTTCGGCTCTGGCGGAAACGTATTTGCCCAGCTTCTCTGAGTAGATTATAAAATCCGGCACTGTGAAGGAGGTGTGAGGCTGGCTACGCATAAATGACAGTTCCGTAGACTCTATCGGAGCGTAAACCGGGCTAAGTTTCAGGTGTATGGCTTCTGACTGAGAATGATTAAAGGAATCACTTGCAGTTGGAATTGGCACCCTTTGCAATTCCTTAGATTTAAAAAGTTTTAACAGTGCAAGCTCCAGCCAGCTTTCGTAGGACTTGTAATAGCAGAAGTGATAAGCTTCTTTAATTACCCGTACCCCTTCCGTTTCAAAAGTTGCAGGTTCTACTTTGTTCTTTAGCAGGTTAAACAGAGGAGACCATAACATTCCCATCAAGCTATCAAGCGGATCTCTAGTAAACCGTTCAACCATTTCGGGTAAAACGATTCTATCTAATGCTAAGAGCTGTATTGCATCCTGTTGTGTTTTTAAAAAATTCTTGGATAGTGGCTTGGTGGCTTTAATCAAGTCTGGAAACTTCTCACTGATAAATGCTATCCTGACTCCATTGAATAAACGGTAGAATTCATAGCGCACGCTTTGAGGGATTGTGATTTTGGTTTCCTCAATCACAATCTCGGGGTGCTTGGTAGTATAATTGGTCAGTTCAGCAAACCACTCCCGCCAGGTGCCAGACACGAGACATCTCCCCCTAGGTCAATTATATACTAAGGTTGTATTAACAGTAATTAGAAAACGAAACAAAGAAATTCTATAGATAGCCATCTTTTATTCAATGATGAGCAGCAATACTACTGGCAACTTAAAATCGCTCTCTTCACCATAGTTTTGGCTATTTGAATCTTCCAGCTGTTCATCGATAAAGGTTCGCTATTTTTAATAGCTTCTTCACCAGCAGCTTCGGCATTATCTTCAGTTATTGGTTTACCGGCAATAGCTTCCTCGGCTGCCGTTGGCCGGTAAGGAGTAACAAATACCGCATTTAAACATATACTAGCTACTCCCCCACCAATAGCAGCCGCACAGTTAACAACCGGGAAGTCTATTGATTTTCTGAGAGCGAACTTTACGAAGGCACTCTTGACATCGGAATTAGGTTCAGGTACTTGAATCTCGGTTATTATCTCATCAACATCCAGAATTGTTGACCCCGGTATGGCAAAATCCCAGAATTGTTCAGCTTCAATTTCTCTCTTGGTCGTCACTATAGTGGCACCCAAGGCTATCAATGCTGGTGCAATATCACTCGCGTTGACGCATACGCATCCCATGATGTCACCAAAAATCGAGTGATACCTATTATCTCCTTCAACAGCATTACATAAAGTGCCGCCTTTTCTAATGCAATCAAACCTGTTGTCTCGCTTGCGGAAATACCAGCACCTGCTTAGCTGGCAGACGTTACCGCCTATAGTGCCTAATTCCCTGACATTAGGCGAGGCCGTCTTGTGAGCTGCCTCAGCTAGGGCGGTGTACTTACCGTAAACAATGCTGTTGCCGGCAATATCCCCAACCCTGGTTAGGGCACCAATCTTAAGCATGCCACCCTCTTCCCTGATGTAATCCAGACTTGGTGCAATGGTTTTAAGATTAACTATAGTCTCGGGATAATCCCTCAGTATTTGGGCTCTCAGCGTGCTAACTACGTCTGTACCGCCGGCAACAGCCATGGCGCTACCCGCAGCCAGCACCGAGATTGCTTCGTCAAGTGTGGCAGCATTCACATTTTTAAATCTTTGTAACTGCATTTTGTCCTCCCTCCTAAGCCTTTCCCAGCGCTTTAAGGACTTTGTCTGGAGTGGTTGGAAAACTGGTGATACGCTTGCCTATGGCGTTATATATAGCATCGCTGGTACAGGTCGCCATCGTAGCACCGACAGCCTCGCTGCAACCACATATACCATAGGGGCCATAGCCCATCCCGGTTTCCACGATGATCTGCTCCATAGGACCCTGGATGTCGTTCATGGAAAACCACTTGTAATCTATAAGGTTATCGTTCAGCTTTACCCCGGTCTGTGGATCATAGTAAACCGCCTCATTTCTGGAGTTGCCGATTCCCATCCAGGCGCCACCGTATTGCTGGGCTCTCACTGATTCGGGGGTAACACATTTACCGACATCGTTGACATTAACCACCTTGGTTACTATGACTTCACCGGTTTCGGTGTCCACCTCTACTTCCACGAAGTGTACCTGGCGCATCAAGGCACGGTCCGCGCCTTCTATATCGTGTTTAAGGCTTGCAGACGTACCGATAGCCGGCTCATGCCACTCCCAGAATAACTGCACCACTCGATATACCGACAATGAGTTCTCCGGATTAGCCTTTTCAAAGACCACACTGTCCTTAACATCCAGGTCATCAGGCGTTAAGCCCGGAAATGCAGGTCGCATGCCGCTGATCTCTTCCGTAGCCAATTCGAGGAGCCTTTGCCTGCACCGTCTCGCGGCTCTTACTAGTGCCGGAGACATACTGACCAAACCAGACGAACCACTGCCCTGTTTGAGATCAAAGCCCGGGTAATCAAACGGCCGGCATTCTACGTCTTCATATTTCATACCCAGTTCATCGGCTACAATCTGGCACCAAGAAGTCTCACTGTTCCAGCCGCCGTCGGCGTGTCGTCCTATAAGCTTGGCTGTACCGTCGATTCTGGGAATGGAGACAACCGCTGTTGAAGGAAAGAATTCCGCATTGGGATCTGCCTGCCACTGCTTGTTGAATGAAAAACCGATTCCATGCATGCGACCATTTGCCAGCTGTTTGGTTCCAGGGGGATGCCATTTGTTGTCCCAGTCGATTGCCGCTTTTCCGGCTGCCATAACCTCGGCCATGCTGTCACGCGTCCAGCCCCACGGCTCTTTAAAGCGCCTATTAACGTAGTCCATATCATCACCATGGCTGCCTTCGTTCCTTTCAGCTATATCGGTTGTGGGCATACCAAGCTCGCCGGCTACCACAGAAATCGGTAAGTTCAAAGCGCCGCTTTCTTTCATGCCATGCCGGTAGACGGTTTTGGGCCCCTTGTTGACATATGGAATGATATACGTTTCCGAGTAACTCGGAGTTTTCATTATTCAGCCAAATTTCCAATCGAAATCGATTTTCGAGCCGTAATCCCTGGACCTTACCGCTGTGATTGTGCCGTCGTCCTTATAACCAACATCTACGTAATGGGTAGCTTCATCATTACCACGCCCATAGAAGTGACTGCCGTCGTATAGATGTTTAACCGGTCTTTGTGTCATTCTAGCCAGGTATACAGGGACTAACTGGTAGTTTGTACAGCCCAGATTCCAGTTGGGTCCACCAAACATAGCACCCTGATACAGGGAATGGACATTTATCTTGTTAAAATCGTAATATCTATGTAAATTAGCCCAACTCTTATTACTAGTACCACCGGCAATACGCAATTGTGACGGTAGCGGAATCTGGTTATGTACCCAGACATCTAGATATTCACCTCTCCACACGGCTGTACAAGACAAGGCTTCAACCCCCGCCCAAACGTCCTCTTCGTCCTGATAAGTGAAGCTAACTATATGGTCAGCCTCGGCAAAGCCTGCATCAATATCACCCTGACCTCTAGGTCTTCCTGTAGTATCGACCATTATATTAGTATCTTCTCGTATTTCCGGGTCAAGGATGATTTTATCTCTGGCTGACTCTTCATAGTCCAACTCGAACGGCCTGATTTCCCACTCAATATCCACCAGTTTAATCGCCCGATCGACCGTCCGCTCGTCATCAGCAGCGATGGCAAAACCCATCGGCTGCCCTTCCCAGCGAGCTATTTGTGAAAGCGGGTGTTCAAATTGTGAAGTGAAAGACCACCAGGCTGTTTCTTTTTCAGATGCCCACGCAGGGTTATCATAAGTGATTATGGCCCTTACCCCGGGGAGAGCCATGGCCTTGCTGGAATCAAGGCTCAGTATCTTGCCATGAGGTATCGGCGATATGAATGTTTTGGCAATGAGCATACCTGGAATAGATACGTCCCTCGTAAAAAGGCCTCTACCGGAAGCCTTCTCCAGCCCGTCTTTTCGTGCCAGACCCTCTCGCCCGATGTAATTAAATTCATCTCGTGTCGCATAAGGTTGTTCTGCCATTCTACTTACCCTCCTCTATAATAGCTGCAGCCTCCCGTACTGCTATTATGTGCTGTAAATAGGTGCCACAGCGGCACAGGTTACCCCCCAGGGCATCTCTTATTTCTTCCTCTGTAGGATTGGGGTTACGGTCCAAGAGAGCCTTAGCAGTAACTACAAAACCAGGAGTGCAGTAACCACATTGCATACAGTAGTTCTTTATGTAGCTACCAATCAGTGGATGATTGGCATCCGATATCCCCTCCGAAGTCTCCATAACCGAGCCATCATAATGTATGGCTAGTGCCATGCAGGATAGGATAGGTCTACTGTCCACAATCACACTACATGAACCACATGCTCCCTGGCCAGTGCACATATCCTTAATGGAAGTAAGCCCAAACTGGTCACGAAGGACCTCATTTAAAACGTCATACGGTTTGACCTGAAGTTCCCGTCTGTGACCATTCACCGTGAATCGAACTACGTTTAATGCTGCCGTACTGGGCACCTCGCCATGCTCAGCTTCGAAGTGTACCTGCAATCCGGCAAGGGAATTAAATTCCACGCCGTCAATAGGGCATATAAACCTGGATTCGGTTTGTGTCTCCGTTACCGTTCCCACCTGTTGTGTAGATGTAACCGTTGTCGTTTGCTCCTGTATTTGAGTTACTGTTTTAGTGTCCGTTTGCGTCTGTGTTTGGGTTACTGTTTCAGTGGCTGTTTCTTCACTGCAGCCAGCTAGGAGCACCGTTGAACCAATAGCAGTCCCGCCAATAAGCAGGCCAGCATCCTTCAAAAACTCTCTTCTTGATATATCGCCAGATTTCTTCTTTTTTTCAACCATATTATCTATATGACCCCCCTTCACTCGTTAGTCTGTGCATCTCCTGTACTGGGATATCTGCAATACCATAAGCCCCATTGGCACTGCCAGTGTGGCAATTTACTGGATTTTTAATAGCTCTATTCTGCTGTTTACAAATACTTTTATATTTTTCTGGATTATATGCCTACCAGATATATCGCAACTTATGCTGCCACCTTTCAGGAAGCAATGACCCAAGGGTAAAGAACTTCCTCCGCTTAGCCAGGATTATTTGAGCACAGATAGGCAAGGTAACTAAATCTATTATTATAGACTGTGTCATCAGCATTTCAGACAGTGGACCGGGGAAACAACCACAGGGTATGATTCGTCCCTGAATAAAGATAACCTGGGCTTTAACTATAATATAAACCAGTGTCATAATACCCCATCCAGCAGCGGAAAGCCTTGTAAGCACACCGGTTATCAAACCCAGCCCAATAAGTACCTCCAGGTAAGGTGCTATGTAGCCCAAGACACGGGTATGCGCCATATTAGGCATAAGCCAGGGGAACTGATAGCTATAAAGCATATATACCGAATACTTCTCAATATCGGCGAATTTAGAGATAGCCGCATACAGAATTAATGCCCCCAACAGCAGTCTTAGGGCTAAAGTTAACTTGCCGCTGTTAAGAAATGCTTTTACCCTTGCCATATCTCCCTTGCTTTACTTCATTGTCGGATACCCAAGCTCCTGCCATTTGAAGTAACCCTTCCACAGGACAAAGATGTTCTCCGGGTCAAAATCGGCATCCAGTTTTAATAGTCTATCTACCGAAACGGCAGATTCCAAATCATCCGGTCAGTCGCAGTAAAAAATAATCGGCCTGTCCTTCGGGAGAGTGAGTAAGCTGGTGGTTTGCTTATCCTCTGGCTGGAAGGGCATATTTATTGATTGTGGTAGGTGTCCCGTGTTAAAGAAGATTTTTAGTCGGGTATCCACCACGGTAAGAGGTTCCCCATTATCTATCATCTGCTTCAGTTGATCACAGGTTATTCGTGGCAGTTCAGGAAGCACGAAGCCCTGTGCAGCCAACTCCTCCGGCGAAGGTGGTCCCGGGATTCCTGTTGTGGTGGTTGTTGTATTTATTGAAGTTGTTGCTGATCCACCACTGCAAGCAGCTAAGACGAGTGTTACCGCAAGTAATCCAAA
>DAOWJL010000090.1 GCA_030640385.1 Dehalococcoidia bacterium
GACCAAATAGAGGGACTAAAGGACGCCCGGCCTGTCCCCGGGTTGGTCGCTTGACCCTGGCGGCAACACCAGGGCTAGATAGATGGTCACCGCTACGGCAATTGTCGTAGTACAGAACTCGGCTTACAGGTTTACTTGGCCTGAAAATTATTTAAAAATAAAAAATTATCTCTAGCTTGGAATTGAGAAAATGGCAGGAAAGGGCAGTAAAAAAGAGGATGTGGTACTAGGGCGAATAAGGCGATAAAGGGACAGCAACTGTCAGCCAGTTTGCCACTCGGGGCGGAAGCGGATTATCTTTTCAGTAATGCAAAGCACCGATCCATTAGCCCGTGATTTCATCCTTTTTTGTTCTAATCGCTGCGGTAGCAAGTGGCCCGCTCTTTATGATGAAATGTGCCAGGTTGCCGGGCGCCGTCTTTTTCATGGTATAGGTTACAGGGAATTGAACAAGGTTGGATTATCACTTAGCCTGAACGATATAGAAGATACCATAAAGATGGTAGATGCCGTTATCCCCCAGCCACCGCCACCTTCTTATAAAGAATCAAACGAAGTTATCATTTAATGATTTTTTACCCGAACTCTCACCAGTTTTTCTGCGGGCGGCTTTCTTTATTTCCACATAGTTGATAAACTCTATTACAGGACGTTCAGGGGGGTAATCCAATGTCAAGAAAAAACGCTTTATTACTAAGTCTGTTATCCGTAGCCATTTTCATTATATCATTTGGTTTTGGATACATTCTGGGTGTCGTTGCCGCTCCGCAAGACCCGGCCTTTGCCAGTGTAGAGCAGGTGTGGAATATAATTCTCAATGACTATGTAGAGAAAGATAAGATCGATGTTGACCAGTTGAACCAGGCCGCCATTGAAGCCATGCTGGAGTTACTGGATGACCCTTATACAACCTATCTGGATAAGGAAAGTTACCAACTTAGCTTTGAAGACCTGGAAGGAAAATTTGAGGGCATAGGTGCCGTCATAACAGTTGATGATGATGGCCAGATTGTGGTTGTTGCCCCCATAGCCGGCGCACCGGCGGCCGAGGCTGGCATCCAGCCCGGCGATGCCATACTGGAAGTAGATGGGGTTTCCACATCTGGTATGGGCCTTTATGAGGTAGTACTGAAGGTCCGCGGGCAAAAGGGAACATCGGTCGATCTTCTTATCCTTCATTCGGGTGAGACCGAGCCGGTGGAGATTGTAATTGTTCGGGATGAGATCGAAATCGAAAGTGTAAGCTTTGAAATGAAGGATGACATTGCTTATATTCGGATAAGTGAGTTTAACGAGCGGACAAATGAGGAGCTGTCGCCAGTACTGGAGGCTATAGACGCCGCCAATGCTACCGGCATCATCCTTGACCTGCGCAGTAACCCCGGTGGCTTACTGCAGACGGTCATTGATGTCACCAGCCGTTTTGTGGATGAGGGATTGCTGGTCATCAGTATAAGGGATAATGAGGGCAATTTGGAGGAACTGAAAGCTAATAAGCAGCAGATAACGACTGACCTGCCGATGGTGGTGCTGGTTGATAGCTTCAGCGCCAGCGGCAGCGAGGTTTTATCCGGTGCCCTTCAAGACCATAACCGGGCTACTATAGCCGGCTCCACGACCTATGGCAAGGGTAGCGTTAATTACCTGCAGCAGCTTGCTGATGGCTCTGGAATTTATATTACCGCCGCCCGCTGGTTGACGCCAAATGGTAACCTGATAGAGGGTGAAGGTATCGCACCGGATGTGGAGCTTGAGCTTGAGGGAGATGATGCCATACAGTGGGCTATAGACTTCCTGCATGGTATTAAATAGTCTATCTTGGTTTTATTGACTGTATATTGTATAATATAGTATAAATCTTATAAGGAGGTAAAAGCGTTGAAAATTGTAAATCTATGTGGCGAGCAGTCGTGCTGCCCGGTAGTTAAAATTGACGACGACCGTGTTGAAATCGGGGAGAAAGACAATATCTGTGTTCTAAAGAAGAGCGAATGGGAGACACTGAAGAAGAAGATTCTAGATAAAGAGATATAAGCAATAATCTATTGGCAGGAGTATAGAGAGGAGCAGGGTTGATCAACCCTGCTCCTTATTCTTTAAAAAGCAAAAGCTATTTGACCACTTTAGCCGTGATAGCCTATAATCCTTAAACAGGTCTGAAGTGGTATTTCAGTAAAATGAGTTTATTGGAACAGATAGGGAAATTAAAAGAAGAAGCGCTGGGCGAGCTGGCAGAAGCCAGCGGTGCTAAAGAAATAGAAGCCTGGCGCATCCGTTATTTGGGTAAGAAAAGCAGGCTTAACGATATTTTACGTGGCTTATCCAACCTGCTTCTTGACGAGAGAAAAGAAGTTGGCGCCGGCGCCAACAGACTAAAAGCCGAGCTTGAAAAGAGCCTGAGCCAGAAGGAACAGGCTCTTAGTCGGAAGCAGATTGAATCGGCCGGAGAAGAGTATCTGGATGTTTCTTTACCCGGTCGTTCGTTGCCTGTCGGACGCCTGCACCCGGTAACTCAGGTTATAGATGAAATGAGCCAGATTTTCATCTCAATGGGTTTCCAGGCGTTAGAAGGTCCGGAAGTGGAGTGGGATTACTACAACTTCGAGGCGCTCAACATCCCCAAAGAGCACCCGGCGCGGGATACCATGGCGACATTGTGGGTGGATTATGAAACGGATGGCGGAGATAGGCCGATGCTGCTGCGGACACATACTTCGCCGATGCAAATCAGGGTTATGGAGAAGGCGCAACCACCGCTGAGGGTAGTGGTACCGGGCAAGGTGTACCGTTATGAGGCTACCGATGCCACCCATATCCCCATGTTTTTCCAGATTGAGGGCTTTGCCATTGATAAAAATATTACAATGGCTGACCTCAAAGGAACGTTATACGAGTTCTCCCGTCGTTTTTTCGGCCGGGATAGAAAAGTGCGCTTTCGCTGTGACTACTTCCCCTTCGTTGAGCCCGGTGTTGAGATGGCTATTGAGTGCGCCGTTTGTAAAGGCAGCGGTTGCCGTTTATGCAGCAATAGCGGCTGGATTGAAATACTGGGTGCCGGCATGGTGCACCCGAAGGTGCTGGAGAGGGTAAACATTGACCCCGAGGTCTATTCCGGCTTCGCCTTCGGTATGGGTATCGAGCGCATTCCGATGCTGCGCTACGGCATTGATGATATACGCCTGTTTTATGGCAGCGACCTCAGATTTTTAAGGCAGTTTTGAAGAAATGAAAGTCCCGTTAAAGTGGCTTAAGGAATACGTTGATATAAACCTGCCGCCGGCAGAGATTGCCCGGCGGTTAACGATGGCAGGCACCGAAGTCAGCCTGCAATCACTGGGTGGTGAGAGCTGGCGGGGGGTCGTTATCGGCGAGATAGTGGCTGTTGAAGTCCATCCCAACGCCGACCGCCTGAGGCTGGTTACCGTTAATCTGGGTGTAGAGGAGCAGACGGTGGTCTGCGGTGCTCCCAACCTTACTGCTGGTGATAAGATTGCCTTCGCCAGTGTCGGTACCGAGCTTATAGATGGATATAGCGGCAAGAAGGCTATCCTTAAGCCGGCAAAGATTCGCGGCGTTACCTCCTGCGGCATGGTCTGTTCGGAAAAGGAACTGGGTATATCCGATAGCCACGAAGGCATTATGGTACTGCCTCCTGAAGCGCCACCGGGTAAGCCTCTGGCAGATTTTCTGGCCGAAATCGTTCTTGACCTGGAGGTAACCCCCAACCGCCCCGATTTACTGTCTGTTATCGGTGTCGCACGAGAGGTTGCGGCGCTCACAAACCAGCCGCTAACTTTACCTGAGGTAGAATATGAAGAACCGGGCTCACCGATAGAAGAACAGGTTTCGGTTACGATTGTCGACCCCGATTTATGCCCCCGTTATTGCGCCAGCCTGATTAACGGGATAAAGATAGGCGAATCACCTGAATGGCTCAAGCAACGTCTTCTAGCCTGTGGTATGCGCCCGATAAATAATATCGTTGATGCTACCAACTACGTTATGCTGGAATACGGGCAGCCGCTGCATGGCTTCGACTTTGATAGAATAAAGGGTGGGAAGATTAGCGTCCGCCGGGCTACCAAAGATGAAGCGATTGTCACGCTGGACGATGCAGAAAGGAAGCTGGATAGCAATACCCTGGTTATCGCCGATAGCGAACGGGTGGTGGCTATCGCCGGTGTTATGGGCGGCGCCAACAGCGAGGTAAGCGAGAGAACCACCTCTATCCTGCTGGAATCAGCCAATTTTAATCCGGCCAGTATACACTATACCAGCCATGGTTTACGCCTGGTAAGCGAAGCCAGTATACGCTTTGAACGGTCTATCCGTCCCGAGTTGACCGAACCGGCATTAAAACGGGCAACCCAACTTATAATAGAGCTGGCTGGGGGCGAGGCGGCCAAAGGTATTATTGATGTATATCCGGGTAAGAAAGAACAAAAGAAGATCAGGTTGCGTGCCGGAGAAGTAGAGCGTCTGCTGGGAGTTAAATTTAGTACCGAACAGATAAAAGACACCCTGATTTCTCTGGGTTTTAAAGCGGAAAAAACAACAGGAGAGGCAGAGTTTATAATTACCTCACCTTACTGGCGCAGCGATATAAGCATTGAGGCTGATCTGGTGGAAGAGGTAGCCCGAGTCATCGGCTATGATGCTATTCCAATGACGATGCTCAGCAGCTCACTGCCGCAGCAAGACCCGGAGCCCATGTTGGATTTCAAGAAAGAGGTAAAGCAGGTCCTAGCCGGCTATGGTTTTCAGGAGATTATCGGGTATTCACTCACCAGCAGGGAGGTACTGGAGAAGGCGTTGGCCTGTACCCCTCTTGAGCCGCCGCCGATAAGGCTGTCTAATACTATGACGGTCGACCAGGAGTATCTGCGCACCAGCCTGAGAGGCAACCTTTTGACCGCCCTGGCAACCAATCTGCGGCATGAAGAGGGGGCTATAAGGTTGTTTGAGCTGGGTAGAATATATCTTCCCCGTAATAACGATTTACCGGAAGAACCGGAGTATTTATGTGGAATTATGTCCTCTGAGATTGAAAAGGCCTGGCCCAATCAGCCACAGTATTTAGATTTTTTCAGCGTTAAGGGGGTGGTGGAGAGCCTGCTGGCTAAGCCGGGTGTCAGTGCCGGTTTCAAGGAATCCAATGATAGCGGCATGTATCCGGGCAGGCAGGCAGCTGTTGTTGTCGATAAAGATGAGCTTGGCGTTGTCGGTGAATTAAATCCGAAAGTAGCTGAAGCATTTGATATCAGTCAGCCGGTCTATCTCTTTGAGATAGACCTTTCAAAGCTTTTACCACATACCATTGGTTATAAGCTCTACAAGCCGATAGCGCGCTTTCCGGCAGTGATGCGAGATATTGCCCTGGTGGTTGATGCCAAAGTTACTCACCGGCAGGTGCTGGAGATTATCAAGGGCTTTCCTCTTGTAGAAAAAATAACCCTGTTTGACGTCTATACCGGCAAGCAGGTGCCGGCGGGTAAAAAATCGCTGGCGTACCGTATTAGCTTCCAATCAAAGGAACACACCCTGACGGATAAAGAGGTGGATAAAGTCCAGCAGCAAATCCTGGACAAGCTAGCCGATAAGCTCGGTGCTGTTTTGCGGGCTTGATATCAGCTCTCTGATTCTTTCAACCGCTTCCTCTAAAGGCACCAGCTCTGTTTTCTTCTCCGAGCGCCACTTCAGCTCAATGCTGTCTTTTTCCAATGAACGCGGGCTTATGGTTACCCGCAGCGGGATGCCCAGCAGGTCGGCGTCGTTGAACTTGACGCCGGTGGACTCGTCGCGGTCGTCATAAAGAACCTGAAGTCCTTGCGTCTCAAGCTCGGCATACAGGCTTTCGGCTTTATCCTTAACTTCCTCGGTTTCCATAAACAGGGGGCAGAGGTAGATTGTGTATGGAGCAACAGATAGCGGCCAGATGATGCCCTTATCGTCATGGTGCAGCTCGATAATAGCCGCCATAAGGCGGCCAGTGCCGATGCCATAGCAGCCCATAATGATGGGATGGGAGTTGCCTTCGGTGTCTATAAAAAAGGCATCCAGTTTCTCACTGAGGAAGGTGCCCAGCTTGAAGACATGGCCGATTTCGATACCCTGTTCAGACAGCAGCTTACCACCGCAACCGGGGCAGGTTTCACCGGCACGAGCCAGGGAAATATCGGCCGATATATCCGCCTTGAAGTCCCTGGGGTAGTTGACGTTCCTGAGGTGGGTATCTGCCTTATTGGCACCGGCGACGAAGTTGGTGCCCGAGGTTACCGAGTCATCGGCGACGACTTTGATATCCTTTAGACCCACCGGCGAAGCCGAGCCGGCTACTATTCCGGCCTTTATGACCTCGTCCTCGGTAGCCAGGCGCAGCTCGGTACAGTGCAGTATGTTCTTCAGCTTGACCTCGTTTACCTCAATATCGCCCCTGATGACGACAAAGACCAGTTCGCCATCGGCAATATAAAAGACCGCTTTCAGGGTGCAGCTTCGGGGTATATTCAGGAAGTCCGATACCTCTTCTATTGTGCAGTAGCCGGGCGTAGCCACCTCTTCGATGGGTAGGGGAACACCGTTTTCAGCTTTACTCTTTATACTCTTTGCTTTCTCGGCATTAGCGGCGCAGTTGCAGTTATCACAGTAGATAATCTCGTCCTCACCCATGTCGGAGATAACCATAAACTCGTGGGAGTCCTTGCCGCCGATGGCACCGCTATCGGCTTCAACGAGCATTGCCGGCAGCCGGCAACGATTATAAATATTGCCGTAAGCGGTTAACATTTTCTGGTAGCTACTGCTTAATCCTTCTTCGTCGGTATCGAAGCTATAGAGGTCTTTCATGGTGAACTCACGCACCCTTACCAGCCCACCCCTGGGCCTGGGTTCGTCGCGGAACTTGGTCTGGATCTGGTAAAGCATTAGCGGCAGGTCACGGTAGCTCTGCACATTATGGCTGACAAGCTCGGTGATTACTTCTTCATGGGTGGGACCTAGGACTAGCCGTCGTTCCCGGCGGTCGGAGAGAGTGAAAAGCCCCTTGCCGAAGGCAGCGTCTCTGCCCGTTTTCTGCCACAGCTCAATCGGCTGGAGCACCGGCAGGCTCACTTCCTGACCACCGGCTTTGTTCATTTCGTCACGGATAATATCCTCTATTTTCCTGAATACCCTCAATGCCAGCGGCAGGTAGGAATAAACGCCGGCGGTAAGCTGGCGTATCATGCCGGCTCTCAGCATCAGACGGTGGCTGGCTGTATCCGCCTCGGCCGGAACTTCTCTTTGTGTCTTGCCGAACAGCTTTGATAAACGCATTTTTACTTAGCTACTTAGAATACTCCAAGAATTAAACCACATCGGGTGAAATTATGCCAGTCCCCGGAATAACTCTGTTCCCTGCTCCTAACTAGGGGAAGGGGAAAAGAAAGAGTAAAGTGCAGCAATAATTTAACTGAAACCACTTCCCGAGGGTGGGTGGGTAGGGAAGTATATGTTAAAGAAAACAAAAGAGGTGGGGCTGGGTGGTTTCTCCCGTAATTGAGGGTGGTGGGTTGGGAAATAAAAGTAAAAGATGACTAAGGCGGGGGCTCAACATAACTGTCTGCGAAAATACGAATGGTTTCTATATTCTCCGCTGTGTTCAAATGGATGGTGAATTCACCGGTTTCTCCGTTTTCAATTATTAGTAAAATTTGGCCACTGATATGAGCTGAATCAAGCGTCCAGGCTACTTGTTCCCCTTCTCCGTCGTAACCATTGGCAAACATACTGATATACGTATTTTCCGTATGCTCGTTTCGAATAGTGCCGCTAACTACCAGAATGGATTCACCCACATCAACTTTATCTCCCGGATACCAAGCGGGAAAATATTCTTCATAGCTGATACTTTGTTCAACCTGAACATTGATTAGAAAGACTTCCGTTGGTTCATCATGCATATCGCATAAATAATTCCCCGCAGTCGGCAATACCTCAATTTCATTGATTGTACATCCCATTGGTAAAGTTACTAAAGTGATTAGTATTAGAATTAAAGTGCCAGTTTTATTAAACACGGAGTTTTCCTGCTAACTATTACACTTATAATAACGAAAAACTGTAGAAAAAGTAAGGATTCTACTTTAAAACCCCTCCACCTCACGCATCAGCACTTCTATATAATCCCCTTCTTCCACCACGCCGATTTTTTTGCCCTTCTTAAAGAGGATGGCTCTGCCTTTGCCGCAGGCGATGCCGATATCGGCGTCCCTGGCTTCGCCGGGGCCATTAACGATGCAGCCCATAACCGCTACCTTGATCGGTTTATTTATTTGTATCAGTTTCTCCTCCACTTCGGCGGCGAGGCTTATGATATCGACTTCAGCCCGTCCGCAGGAGGGGCAGCTTACCAGCACCGGGCCGTGCTGGCGCAGGTTAAGGCTCTTCAAAATTTCATAGGCGGCGATTACCTCTTCCCTGGGGTGGGTGGAGAGCGATACCCGTATGGTATCACCGATGCCCATATATAGCAGAGGGCTGATACCAGCCACGCTACGAATGATACCACTTTTAGGTGGACCGGCTTCGGTGATACCGATATGCAGCGGGTAGGGGATTTTTTCGGCGATATGGTAGTAGGCTTCGATTGTCGTCGGCACATCAAAAGCTTTTAGCGACACCTTTATTAAATCAAAATCCAGTTCTTCCAGAAATCTTATCTGCTCCATTGCCACCGCCACCATCTGCCGGGCGGTGGTTAATTCTGGATTAACCGTTTTGGGCAGACTGCCGGCATTAACACCGATGCGAATGGGGATGCTCTTCTCCCTGGCGGCTCGTACAATGGCAGAAACCTTATCAGGCTGGCTTATATTACCCGGATTCAATCGCAGTCCGTCAACACCGGCGGTAATAGCCATTAAAGCTAGGTGATAGTCGAAGTGTATATCGGCTATAAGGGGTATGGATATTCCCTTTTTAATAGCCGGTAGAGCCTGGGCGGCTTCTTTATCCGGAACGGCGACACGCACCAGTTCGCAGCCGCATTCTTCTAGTTCCTTAATCTGGTTGATTGTTGACATAGCATCACGGGTATCTGTCTTTGTCATTGACTGCACCACGATGGGGGCGCCGCCGCCGATGGTTACTTTACCGATTTTTATTACTTTGGAAATCCGCCGCTTTTTCATGGTATTATGCTTTCCCCGCTGGCAATGCGTATTATATCCTGCAGGGTGATAGCCAGCATCAGCGCCATAAGTATAATAAAGCCGATAAGGTGAACCAGCCCCTCCTTCTTGGGAGAGATGCGTTTACCGCGCCGCGCCCACTCCAGAATGACGAAAGCGATGCGGCCGCCATCCAGCGCCGGCAGTGGGAACAGGTTAAGAACACCCAGTATCAGGCTGATGAAGGCGGCAAACTCCAGCAATGGAGCGGCGCCGTATCTGGCTATCTCGCCGGTTGCCTGCACGATGCCTACCGGCCCGTAGAAATCCGCCGGCACCGCACCCGTTATAACGCCGACCATGCCGTTTTTATATAGTACGGCTGTCTCGTAAAGGCCGACAAATCCCTTAGGGATTGCTTCCCAGAAGGGGTAAGACTGGCGGATAACGGTCGTATTTATCGTTGTTATTGCCACACCGATTGCCCCCTCGTCTTGCGGCGGCTTCCACCTGGGGACGAGCTGAAAATCTTCGGTAGTACCATCGCTGTGCCTTACTACCAGTGTAATCTCTTTGCCCAGGTTTAGCTGGGTATGGCGCTGCAACTCATAATTGTTGATAATCGGCTTATCATTAAGGCTGATTATGGTATCCTGCGGCACAATACCGGCTATGGCAGCCGGGGAATCCGGAGCGACCTCTTCCACCAGAACATCGCCGGTTATTACGTCCTGGGGAATCATAAAGACAATCGAGAATAAGAGCAGTGCCAGCAGGATATTCACCAGTGAACCGGCGCCGATAACAAACAGCCGGGTGGGGATACTTTTTCTCGCCAGTCCGCTCGGTACTTCGGGGTCTTCTTCACCGGCAAGCTTGTTAAAGCCGCCGAAGGGTATGGCATTCAGTGAATATAGCGTTTCACCGCGCTTTATGGACAAAAGACGCGGGGGGAAGCCAAGCCCTAACTCCTCCACCTTTACCTTTGCTAACTTGGCGGAGATAAAATGCCCCAGTTCGTGGGCAAGCAGAATAACCGAGATAACAGCTATACCTATAAGTATATTAACTAGCATGGTTCGTCCCCCAGGACAAGCCGCATAGCCCTGTCTCTAGCCCAGGCGTCAGCTGTATTTATATCCTTAATGGTTGGTTTAGCTATGAATACGTTTTCGTGCTGCTCCAGCACCTGCTGCACAAGTTTGGCAATATCGTTGAACTTGATACGATTGGACAGGAAAAGCTCTACGGCGACTTCATCGGCGGCGCACAGCACCTCCGGCAGTGTGCCGCCCCTCCTGCCGGCTTCTATAGCCAGCTTCAGGCAGGGAAAGCTGTCCATGTCGGGTCGTTCAAAATCTAGGTGGCTGATGGTGTCCCAGTCGAGCCGTGGCAATTGCGTGTTGAGCAGGCGTTCGGGGTAGGTCAGGGCATACTGGATGGGCAGGCGCATATCGGGGCAGCCCAGCTGGGCTTTTACCGAGCCGTCAATAAACTCGACTATGGAATGTATAACACTCTGTGGGTGTATGAGGACGCTTATGTTTTCAAAGGGTATGTTGAACAACCAGTGGGCTTCGATAACCTCCAGCCCCTTGTTCATCAGGGTTGCCGAATCTATGGTAACCTTTTTGCCCATCCGCCACGAGGGGTGTTCCAGGGCTTGCGCTGCGGTTACGCCTGCCAGTTGTGCCGTCGTGTAACCACGGAATGGACCCCCGGAGGCAGTCAGTATAATGCGGGCGGGCGGCGTCTTTTCTCCCTCCATACACTGCCAGATGGCGCTGTGCTCGCTGTCAACCGGCATAATGCGGGCGCCGTTTGCCTTTGCCTCGGTCATTATTATATGTCCGGCGGAAACCAGGGATTCCTTGTTCGCCAGGGCGATGTCCTTACCCGCCCTGACGGCAGCCAGCGTTGGCTCCAGCCCGAAGCCTCCAGGTGTGGCGATGACTACTGTATCAACGTCCGGATGAGCCGCCATTTCTTCCATCGGCAGGAACTGGTAATCCTCAAATGCAGTGTTGGCTTTCTTGTCCCGGTAATAGACGAACTGCGGACTGAACTCTTCAGCCTGTTTTTTCAGCAGGGCGGTATTGCTACCCCCCGCCAGCCCGACTACCTTGAACCTGCCGGGCAGGGCGCGAACAACCTCCAGCGTCTGCCGCCCGATGGAGCCTGTCGAACCCAGCACCGCCAGCCTTTTTAATGTGCCAGCCATAACACATATTATCACACAGACAGGCATAATTTGCCAGATTTGGAGGAGGTATTTAGGGGCAAGCCGCACCTGGAAGCACTGTTGAAGAATAAAAGATGGGTTAAAGAAGGAGGTAAAAATGGAAAAGCTGAACGAGCAGGCGGAGACGGGTTGTTGCCCCAGGTTCGACCCGGAGCCCTGGCAGGAAAAAGAGTTAACATTCAAGGATAAGCTTTTTCTCAAAGACTCCGTGCGCAGTATCCTGCATATACCGATAAACTTCGGCAGCGTGATGGTTAAAAATATGGAGAAAATCACTAGAGCGGATGCCCTCTCCCCCGAACCGCTGCTGCTTTCGGATGAGAAATCAATGTGGAAAAGCGATATCTATATTGCGGGAACCAAAGAGGTCCCGGACGCCGAGATGGCAAGGCTATCCGGCACCTTTCTGACCAAGGTATTCGAGGGACCCTACAGCAGTACCTCAAAATGGGTCAGGGCAATGAACGATTTTATTAAATCAAAGGGCAAAGAAGCGAAGAAGCTATACTTTTTCTATACCACCTGCCCCAAATGCGCCAAGGTTTATGGCAAGAACTACACCGTCCTGCTGGCAGAGGTTTAAGCAGAGCTTTTCTGCCGGCACCCGATCGGTGCTCAAGAAAACGGTCAGCCATTGCATAGTATCACTACATAGTAATAAACGAATGCGCCGGCGAAGACGACGCTGTCCATTCGGTCGAGGAATCCACCATGCCCCGGCATTGCTTTTCCAGAATCTTTTATTCCAACCCTGCGTTTGAAGAGGGACTCAAGCAGGTCGCCGAGCTGTCCGAAGATACTAACGGCTATTGATAGTGGAATCGCCTGCATATAGGTAACAGGCAAGTCTAGAATCATAACCAGCAGCAAACCGGCGCCGATAGCCCCTAAAACACCGCCTGACGCCCCTTCCCAGGTCTTTCTGGAGCTGATGCCGGGGGCGAGGTGATGTTTTCCGATGGCGCTGCCTACAAAATATGCCGCCGAATCCGAAGCGAAGGTAACGAAAAGGGCAAAGAACACCCAGTCACGGCCGGAGTCTAATTCCCTTAATGCCACAAGGTGGCTGAGCAGCCAGCCGATATAAAGAATGCCGACAATGGTCCATGCCCAGCCCGTAAAAGCACCTTCTCTGTAACGCCGCAGTAAAAACCAGATGGCAGGTAGCACTAACGCCGAGGCTAGCAGTATTATGCTGAGATAGGGATAATCAAATAGGGGGCTTATTATGAATAAGAGTGTCCACAGTAAACCAAAGACGGTAAGCGGCGGCACTTTTTGCCCTGAAGCGGTAACCGCTTTGTAGAACTCCAGGGCTGCCATTACTCCCCAGATGGCGGCGAATATAGTAAGCCAGGGTACGGGTTCGTTAAACCAGACAACAACTACTACCAGAGGTAACAGGCAAGCAGCAGTAGCAATCCTTTTTCTAAGCATCTCTTAAAGACCACCAAAGCGCCTCTGCCGCTGGCTATAGGCTATGAGGGCTTTATCCAATTCCTCTGCATTGAAATCCGGCCAGAGCACGCCGGTGAAATAATATTCGCTATAGGCTGACTGCCACAGCAGGAAATTGCTGATGCGCAGGTCACCGCCGGTGCGGACAACAAGGTCAACATCAGGCAGGTCTGCTGTGTAGAGATAACTGTTGAACAGCTTCTCATCTATATCCTGTGGAGATATACCATCGGCCAAGATGTTACGCACTGCATCCAGGATTTCAAGCCGTCCGCCATAATCAAAGGCGAGGTATAAAGTCATTTCGCTATTGTTCCGGGTTAGCTCTATAGCATCAATTATTGCTTGTCTGAGGTGTTGCGGCAGCCTCTCCAGGTGGCCCAGATGGCAAATCTTAACACCCCTTTTATGCAGCTCCTTTACCTCTTTCTTTAATGATTTTTCAAGTATGTTGAGCAGTCCGCTAACCTCGTTTCTGGGGCGGTTCCAGTTTTCTGTGGAGAAACTGTAAAGGGTTACGTACTTTATGTGGTATTCACCGAGGTGTTTAATGACCGAGCGGGTAGCTTCTAGTCCGGCGCTGTGCCCTTTAAGTCGGGGAAGACCGCGCTTTTCTGCCCAGCGGCCGTTGCCATCCATAATGAAAGCTATGTGGTTGGGCAGCCGAGAGATTTCTTTCATTGCCAGCCCATAAACCGGGCTAGACCTCCATTAATTCTGCTTCTTTGTTCTGTCCGGCCTGCTCAGCAGTGTTTACAAAGCTGTCAGTCAGCAGCTGTATTTTACCTGAGGCACGCTTATGTTCGTCCTGTGATATTTCCTTATCCTTTTCCAGTTGTTTCAGCCTGTCGGCAGCCTCGCGCCTTGCGTTTCGTATTGCTATTTTGCCCTCTTCAACCCTTTTTCTAACAAGTTTCCTCAGCTCTTGACGTCTCTCCTCGGTCAGTGGTGGAATATTCAACCGGATAACGTTACCATCGGTGTTTGGCATCAATCCCAGGTTGGACTTGAGGATAGCCTTTTCTATACTCGGCGTACTTGTCGGGTCCCAGGGCTGGATAAGCAGTAGACTTGCTCCGGAAACGGAGACACCGGCGATGTGTTTCAGCGGCATAGAAGTGCCGGAATAATCTACCTTTATATGTTCTATCAGGGCCGGCGATGCCCGCCCTGTGCGGATGCTGGCAAGTTCTCGCTTTAACGCCTCAACCGAGGCTTCCATCTTTTTTTCAGTATTAAGCAGGATGTCGTCAATCATTTTCTGCTACTCACTGGTTATCAATGTGCCGATGGGTTCGCCGGTTATAACCCGTTCAATACTGCGCTCTGCCTGAAGGTCAAAGACGACTATCGGCAGTTTATTTTCCAGACACAGTGATAGTGCAGTAGGGTCCATTACTTCAAGCCGCTTATTTAAAGCTTCGAGGTAGGTAAGGTGGCCAAATTTCTTGGCATTGGGGTCTTTATGAGGGTCGGCGCTATATACGCCGTCGACATTGTGTTTTGCCATTAACAGGACATCGGCTTCGACTTCGATGGCTCTCAGGGCGGCGGCGGTATCGGTGGACATATAGGGATTTCCGGTACCGCCGGCGAGGATAACGACCCTCTTTTTTTCCAGATGTCGTACCGCCCGGCGTCTGAGGTAGGGCTCGGCCACTTGTTCGACAACGATAGCCGACTGTGTTCTGGTAACCATACCCAGTTTTTCAAGGGAGTCCTGGAGGGAGAGGGCGTTTATTATGGTCGCCAGCATTCCGGCATAATCGGCGGTGACCCGGTCTATCCCTTCCTTTTCGGCGGTAGCTCCGCGCCAGATGTTGCCGGCGCCGACAACCACAGCCACCTCCACCCCCATATCCACCATCCGTTTGATTTGCCCGGCTACACCGGCTACTGTGGGGGCATGAATACCATAGGCTGTCATGCCCTTGAAAGCCTCGCCGCTTAGTTTCAATAGTACCCGCTTGTATTTTACCGCGGTCATTTCAGTACTACCTTACGCTTAGTTCGAATCTGGTGAATCGGCTGACTTTGATATTTTCTCCTACTTTGGCTATGACTTGAACGATGACATCTTGAACAGTCATTGTCGGGTCTTTAATGTAGGCTTGTTGTAGCAAACAGGCCGTCTCAATCTCAAAATCGTCTTTCTGTTCCGGGGGGACTTCTTCTTCCGAAATAAACTGAGGGCACATAGCGGCTACCTGCATTGCCAGGTTGTGAGCCAGCTCCTTAAACTCGTCGGTGCGGGCAACGAAGTCGGTTTCGCAGTTCAGTTCAACCATCGCTCCGATACGGCCACCGATGTGTATATAGGCTTCAACCAGCCCCTGTTCGGTAACACGCTCCGCTTTCTCAGCTGCTTTAATACAGCCCTGCTCTTTCAGGTTTTCCAGGGCCTTTGCAATATCTCCTTCGGCGTTAATTAAAGCGTTGCGGCATTCCATAATTCCGGCACCGCACTGTCCTCGAAGTTCTTTTATGGTAGCTATAGATATACCCAATTATTGCCCCCGTTCTCGTTCTTCTTGAGATACCTGCTCGGTGGGTGGGGAGGTATCGGTGGCTTCGGCAACTTCCTTAACTTCAGCCTCTTCGGATGCCATCTCTTCCACCGCTTTTGCCTCTTCCGTTTCTTCTACC
>DAOWJL010000069.1 GCA_030640385.1 Dehalococcoidia bacterium
TGTCCCCATTGCCACAGCCAGCGGCTAAAGTTCCTCGGCTCCGGCACCCAGAAACTGGAGAGGGAAACCGGCATCATCTTCCCCCGGGCCAGAATACTGCGCTGGGATAGTGACGCTATCCATAACAAATATAGCCATCAGGAAATCATGAACTGTTTTCGAAACCACGAAGCCGATATACTTATCGGCACCCAGATGGTAGCCAAGGGACTTGATTTGCCCCGGGTTACCCTGGTCGGAGTGGTCAGTGCCGATACCGGCCTCAACCTGCCCGATTTCCGCGCCGGAGAAAGGAGCTTCCAGCTTCTTGCCCAGGTGGCCGGCAGGGCCGGGCGGGGTATACTGGGCGGCAGGGTTATCATCCAGACCTTCTACCCCCGGCACTACGCCATCCAGGCGGCATTAAAACATGATTACACTTCTTTCTACAACAAGGAGATTGCCTACCGCCGACAGCTTCACAACCCCCCCTTCTCCCGGATAGTCCGCCTCATTTACGGCCATACAAACGATGCCCTGTGTCGTAGAGAAGCAGAGCGAATGAAGCGGTTGCTAACCGCAGAGATAGACGCCGCCGGAATCGGTGATATCAGCTTGATCGGTCCGGCGCCGGCATTTATTCAGCGGCTAAGGGGCAGGTTCCGCTGGCAGCTCATTCTCCGCGGCGTTGAGGTATCCACATTCCTCTCACGTATAAATATCCCTCAGGGGTGGGCGGTGGATGTTGACCCCTTAGGGCTTGCCTGATTTACTAAAGTATGCCAATTCCATATTCTTTTTAATATCAAGGTTCAACTTCTTCATTTCATTCAGGTCGTCAAGTTGTTTCTGCAACTCCCGGTCAAGCACGCGCACAAAACCAAAATTGGGTACAACAGATACTTCTTCTTTATACTCTCGTTCCGGCTTATCCGTTTTCGCCATCTATTTATCTTTACAAGTTTTTTAAATACTATTTCATCTTCTACTTCTTTGAGAACCTGCCATAGCCGGCTCTTCAGAAGTCAGATAAAACAGGTCATCCAGCCTACGATCCGGGAAGGCTTTTATCGCCCCGATGATAAAGCTTTGATTGATGCCGCGTTTGCCCTCTCTCACCCGATAAATCTGGCTTACCGATATCCCCATTACCTGCGCCATCTCCGATAGATTTTTATAATTCGGGTGTTTCAGGTTAAAAACCTTGGTCTTAACTATCAAAACTATCACCCCCTTTATGGCCATTGGCTACTTTATAGCACTTTTATTGCCTTATGTCAATACCTTAATTACATAATTATGCCTTTTTTGGCAATATTTATGCCGTATGGTACTACATAGACTACAATTATCGCCTCAAACAATTAAGAATAAAGCAAGCCTCTTATTGATTATTTATATATTGCCTCCAGTCAAAATAAATATTTTTTTATTTTTCCTATTGACTTTTGCCATTTGGCGAATTATAATTATTCTATTATGAGTGCAGAAATCAGTCTCGGCGAAATAATCAGGCAACAAAGGGTTACCATGCCGCTAACACTGCAAGAGCTTTCCGACCAGGCATGTGTATCACCATCCCACCTGGGTCGAATAGAGAGGGGTGAACGTTTCCCGTCAGCCCGTATTCTACGAAAAATCGCCAAACCACTGGGCTTTGAAGAAGATGAGTTGTTCACCCTGGCTGGTTACCTATCCCCTCAACCCGGTTCGATCTCAGAAGCACAGCCGGGCTACAGCGGCGGATGTCTGGACCCGTATGTCTCCAGGGTATTATCCCAGGAGCCAATCGAGGTTCAGCATGCTGTCATTGGCATTCTCTCCATGTTAAAGAGTATTGCCAAAAGCATGGCTAAATAAAGCCGTCAACACAGCTTCAGGTAATGCCCTATCTTCTTCAAGAACTGCCTTGATAAATAAATGCCACTAGGGTATAGTTTAAGCCTAGATGATGGTAGCAGTTGAGGCAGATTTGAAGTTATCGCTTAATCCCACGACCTTATCATTATTGGCCCGGGTAGAAGATTTTCTCGCCAAACATAATACCCGGGCGTATGTTGTCGGTGGCTTCTTACGTGACCTGGTGATAATCAGGGATACGGCCGATATTGATATCGCTCTGGAAGCAGATGCGCTCCACATTGCTCCCCAAATAGCCGACCATCTTGGTGGTAAGTTTGTATCTTTAGATGAAATGAATAGAGTAGGTCGGGTAATCCTGTTAGAGCCAGGGGAACATCCGGATAGCAGGCAATGGCAGATAGACTTTTCAACTATAGAAGGTGGCATTAAACAGGATCTCGCACGGCGTGATTTCACAATAGATGCCATGGCTATCGGCCTGGATAAGATTGTAAAGGGCGCAGCGACCTCTGAAATTATAGACCCCTTTAACGGCATGGAGGACATCGAACGGCAAGTTGTCAGAGCAATCGGCGACAAGATTTTCAAGGAGGATGCATTGCGCCTGCTGAGGGCGGTCCGTCTGGCTGCCGAGCTCAACTTAACCATTAGCCCGGAAACGGAAGCCCTGATACGTCAAAACTGCCACCTTATTACCGGCGTCGCCGGAGAGCGGGTGAGGGAAGAGCTGTTAAGGCTGTTGGCAAACACCGATAGCGGCCAGCTACTGCTCTATCTGGATGACCTGGGCTTACTAACAACACTGATTCCGGAACTGGCAAAGACAAAGGGAGTCGAGCAGCCCAGAGAGCACCAGTGGGATGTTTTTAACCATTCGGTTAAGGTTATAGATGCTGTCGACTTCATCCTCAGAAAGGGAAACTGGCAGTATACCGGCAGAGAGGTGCTGGATTATATACACTGGCCGGCAGAGCTGGCTGAGCATTTTGAACTCAAGGTCAGCAGCGGTAGTAACAGAAGGCTGCTTCTTAAACTGGCGGCATTACTGCATGATATCGCCAAGCCGCAGACGAAAATAATAAATGCCCAGGGCAGAACACGGTTTTTTGGACACCCGAGGCAGGGAGCGCCGATAGCCGCCGCCATTCTGGAAAAGCTCCGCTTCAGCACCAAAGAAGTGAAGCTGTTGGCAGCCGTTGTACACCATCACCTGCGCCCGGTACAGATCAGCCATGATGAATTGCCCAGCGGTAGGGCTATCTACCGCTACTTCCGCGATACCGGTGACGCCGCCATTGACGTCCTCTTTTTCAGCCTGGCCGACCACCTGGCTACCAGAGGAGCAGATTTGGATATGGTGAGCTGGCAGCAGCATACTGCTCTGGTAAACTACATACTAGACCAGCACTCAATGCAGAAGAGTGAAGCAACACCACCAAAGTTAATCAGCGGGCACGATTTAATCAGAAACTTCAATCTCAAACCGGGACCGGAGGTCGGCAGAGTGCTGGAGGCAGTACGCGAAGCCCATGCCTGCCGGGAAATAACCACCCGAGATGAAGCCCTGGCTTACGCCGGCAACCTGCTATCATCAAAGAAGGGAGATTAGCACTGTCATCCTATAAAGGCAGTATTATAGAGATATGACCGTAAGAAATCTTCTGTTTTTAATGTCAATAATTGTAATATTTGCCCTGTCTCTGCTCACCGTACTGCCAATTGACAAGGGGCTGCTGGGTGGCAGGGGAATACTTCTCGGCTTAGACCTTCAGGGTGGCACTCATATTGTTTATCAGGCCGACCTGTCCGGTGTTGAAGCAGGCAAGGAAGGGGAAATCATCGATGGGGTGGTGGCGGTCATCGCCAATCGCATAAATCCACTGGGGGTAACCGAGCCGGTTATTGGCAAACAGGGAACGGACCGCATAGTAGTTGAACTGCCCGGCTTTGATATCACCAACACCCAGAAAGAACGCATTGGCAGAACGGCTCTGCTTGAGTTTCGTGAACTTGTAATTGAAGACGGTGAGGAGAAGTGGATACCGGCTACCGGCACCATCGATGGTAAGGAGAAGGTGCTGAACAGCAGTTATTTCAAGGAAAATACCTATGTGGATAGAGACCAATTCGGTAATATACTGCTCATATTTGAGTGGAATGAAGAGGGCAGCCAGCTTTCGGAGCAGATTACCAGCCGGCTGCTGGGCGAGCCACTGGGTATCTTCGAGGGCGATGAACCTCTTCTAGGGGAAGACGGATTTCCTATTACCCCTATTATCCAGGCTATAATTACCGACATCGGCCAGATTGAAGGTTTGAGCATGAACGAGGTTACCGAGCTTTCCAAGCTTCTGAACGCCGGGCGCCTGCCGGTGCCTCTGGAAGTCATCTACGAAGAAACCGTCTCTCCGGCACTGGGCGCTGACTTCGTCGAGTTAAGTGTAAAGGCAGGGATAATAGGCATAGTACTGGTTATGCTGTTTATGATGCTCTATTACCGCATACCCGGGCTGGTCGCTTCGCTGTCTCTTATCTTTTACGGCGTGGTGATACTCGCCCTTTTCAAGCTGATTCCAGTTACCCTCACCCTGGCCGGCATCGGTGGCTTTGTGCTGTCTATCGGCATGGCGGTAGATGCCAATATTCTTATCTTCGAGCGGATGAAGGAGGAATTGCGAGCCGGGCGGACACTGGGGGCGGCTACAAAAGCTGGCTTCGCCCGTGCCTGGACGGCTATAAGGGATAGCAACATCACTACATTTATCGTCTGTATAATCCTGATCTGGGTGGGCAGCCAGATTGTCGCCGGCGCCCCGATACAGGGATTCGGTTTAACCCTGCTTATTGGTGTCGCCCTAAGCATGTTCACCGCCATCATAGTCACCAGGACGCTGCTGCGGCTGTTCGCCGGTAGCCGTATAGCCAAAAGAACCGATCTATTCAGCCCCTATCTGGGAAGTAAATGATGTTTGATATCATAGGTAAAAGGTTTCGCTTTTTTACTATCTCTGGGATAGTATTACTGATATGTATTGTTTCCCTGCTCAGTTTGGGCCTAATAGCCGGTATCGAATTCAACAGCGGCTCGCAGCTGACACTGAGCTTTGATAATCAAGTTGAAACCGCTGAAATCAGGCAGGAACTGCGAGACCTGGGATACATCAGCACTATTGTCCAGGCTACCGGAGGTGGCGATTTTCTAATCCGTACAACCATATTGAATACGGAGGAAAAAGAACAACTGAAAACAGGTTTAATTAGCCGCTTCGGTACACTAACAGAAAAGGGCTTTATAAATGTAGATCCGATAACAGCCAGCCAGACGGTAAATATCGCCGTCATTGCCGTAGCCGTCGCCGCCATCGGTATTATGATTTATGTCACCTGGGCATTCCGCCGTATGCCCAAACCCTTCCGTTATGGTACCTGCGCCATAGTAGCCCTGCTGCACGACGCATTGGTAGCGCTGGGGGTCTTTTCCATTCTCGGTGGTATCCTGGGATGGGAGATAAATCTGATGTTCATAACCGGTATCCTAGCGGTAATCGGATACAGTGTTAATAATACTGTTGTAATATTTGACCGGATACGGGAAAACCTGTCCCGCAGTGAAGCCTCTGATTTTAAAGCTGTTGTTAATAACAGCCTTGTCGAAAGTCTCACCCGTTCTATAAACACAAGCCTGACCACCATAATCGTTGTACTGGCACTGCTGCTTTTTGTCGGCTCAACAATTCAGAACTTCTCGGTAGTGCTGCTGATCGGTATTATTGCCGGAACTTTCAGCTCACTTTTCCTCGCCCCGTCGCTACTGGTTGTCTGGGAGAACGGTGAATGGCGCCGCTTCTTCCGATGGCTACCTCTTCTAAAAAATAAA
>DAOWJL010000031.1 GCA_030640385.1 Dehalococcoidia bacterium
GAGGATATTATGCCACCTGGGGTACCGGAGTCCTTCAAGGTACTGGTAAAAGAGTTGCAGAGTCTTGGGCTGGCGGTCGAGGTGATTAATGAAGAAGAGAAAACCATCCAGGCTGAGAGAATTGGCGAGCCATCTGAAATAGAGAATGGACCGGAGATAATAGAGGTAATGCCGACACTGGAAAAGAATTCGGGGGATGAAGAGGTTAAAGAAGACCAAAAAATAGAGGATAAAGAGGCTAAAGAAGGCAAAGAAGTAGAAGATGAAAAGATTGAAGAAGCAAAAGAAGAAGAGATAAAAGGCGAAGAGGTTGAAGTGATTGAGGAAGGCAAAGAAGTAGAAGTTAAGCCAGCAGGTGAGATACCTGAAGCTGAAGATAAAAATAAACCTGTTGACACATTAACCGATGCAAAAAATGATCTAGAAGAGGAAGGTGTAGAAAAAAATAGTGCTTGAAATCAATGATTTTGACGCCGTTCGTATTTCATTAGCTTCACCAGAGCAGATTCTTAGCTGGTCTTATGGTGAGGTAACCAAGCCGGAGACAATAAACTACCGCACGCTGAAACCAGAAAGAGACGGCCTGTTCTGCGAGAGAATATTCGGTCCGATAAAGGACTTTGAGTGCTCCTGCGGTAAATACAAAAGGATACGCTTTAAGGGAATAATATGCGATAAATGCGGCGTTGAGATAGCACGATCAAAGGTGCGGCGGGAGCGAATGGGGCATATCGAGCTGGCATGCCCGGTAAGCCATATATGGTTTTCGCGGGGGATACCCAGCCGTATCGGACTATTACTTGATATGTCAGCCCGGAGCCTGGAGAGGGTTATTTACTTTTCTCATTATATCGTTACCTCTGTTGATGAGGAGAGGAGTAACGATGCAGTTAGGCAATTAGAGGAAAGCTACACCAGGCAAATAACTGAGCAAAAAGCTGCACTGGAAGAAAAAGTAGCCGCAATAGAGCAGGAACAGGCAACGGTAGAGGAAGTAAATCAGTTAAGGCGCGATTTTGAAGAGACTAAAGAGAAGCTTGAAGATGAGCTACCGATAAAAATAGAACAGCTTAAGGAGTTGAGGCGGGGTGCTCTGTTAACCGAAAACCAGTACCGTGAATTAAAGAGGGATTACGCTGATATATTTGAAGCCGGCATGGGGGCTGAAGCTATACTTGAGCTGCTCAAGGGAATAGACCTTGACGAATTGCGCATCCGCTTACTTCAGGAAACCCATTCGTCCTCAGGTCAACGCCGACGCAAGGCGTCAAAGCAGCTACAACTGGTAGAGGCATTTCGCCGTAGCAACAACAAACCGGAATGGATGATTATAACTTCTCTGCCGGTATTGCCCCCCGACCTCCGCCCCATGGTTCAGCTGGATGGAGGCCGCTTTGCCACCAGTGATTTGAATGATCTTTATCGCCGGGTTATCAACCGCAATAACAGACTGCGCCACCTGATTGAAATAGGGGCGCCTGAAATTATAATACGAAATGAAAAGAGGATGCTTCAGGAGGCAGCCGATTCGCTGATTGATAATGGTCGTCGGGGGCGAGCTATTTCGGTAAGCGGTGACCATAAGGCTAAATCACTGTCGGATATGTTGCGTGGCAAGCAGGGGCGTTTCCGTCAGAACCTGCTGGGAAAAAGAGTTGATTATAGCGGTCGTTCGGTTATAGTTGTCGGCCCGGAATTAGAATTACATCAGTGTGGTTTACCCAGGCGGATGGCACTTGAATTATTTAAACCTTTCGTAATGCACAATCTTTTAATTGAAGGCATTGCCTCGAGTATCAAAAGCGCCCGCAGACTTGTCGAGAGAGCAAAGCCAGAGATATATGACATTCTTGAGGAAGTAGTAAAGGAGCGGCCGGTTTTACTTAACCGGGCACCAACATTACACCGGCTTAGCATCCAGGCCTTTGAACCGGTGCTCATCGATGGCAGCGCCATACAGATACATCCTCTTGTATGTTCTGCTTTTAATGCCGATTTTGATGGCGACCAGATGGCGGTCCATATCCCCCTGTCTAAGGCGTCAGTGAAGGAAGCCAGGGAAATGATGCTCAGCACACACAATATGCTCTTGCCAAGCTGCGGTGAACCTGTTGTAACACCAACCCTAGATATGGTATTCGGCTGTTATTATCTAACGAAGATCAGGCCTGACGTCGAGGTTATAAAAACGACCTTCGGGAGTATCGAAGAAGCCAAGTTAAGCCATGATATGGGCATTATTAAACTTGGGGATGAAATCGAAGTCAGGCTAAAAGATAAAAAAATTGTTAAAACCAGTATTGGTCGTATAATCTTCAATGAGGTTCTACCTGAAGAGATAGGATTCATTAATAAGACGATTGATAAATCGAGTCTAAAGCAAATAGTAACAGATTGCTATAAACTACTCGGTGATACTGAAAGAATGGCAGCGGTGCTGGATGGCTTAAAACGGCTTGGCTTTAAGTATGCTACAAAGTCAGGCATATCAATAGCTATGAGCGATATAAAAGTGCCGGCCAAAAAACCAAAGATACTCGAAGAAACCAATGAGAGAACGGCTATAATTGAAAGCCAGTATCTACGCGGTTTGATTACAGAGGACGAAAGGTATAACAGCAGAATTGCAGTATGGATGGAAACAACCGATAAGCTTACAAGCGCTATTAATGAATCGATGGATAAACACGGCAGTATCTATATGATGGCGACATCAGGAGCAAAAGGTAATATATCACAAATAAGACAGATGGTTGGTATGCGTGGTCTTATGACGAACCCGTCCGGTAAAATCATAGATTTTCCCATTATATCAAGCCTGCGCGAAGGGCTTAGCGTCATGGAGTACTTTATTTCCACGCATGGTGCTCGCAAGGGTCTTGCAGACACCGCATTGAGGACATCAGGCAGTGGTTACCTGACCCGGCGTCTTGTAGATGTAACCCAGGATGTAATTGTTCGTGAAGAGGATTGCGGCACTATGGAAGGAACGTGGATTTACGATGAAATCCGGGAAAAGGGATTGATGCCCCCATTTAGTGACAGGATAAAAGGCCGGATGGCGGCAAGTGAAATAGTAAATCCTGAGAATGAAAAAACCATAGTCGAGCGCAACGAAGAAATTGATGAGCAAAAAACGGCTGAAATTATTGCCGCCGGTATTATAAGGGTTCATATAAGGTCACCACTCAGCTGCCAATCAGCACAGGGTATATGCCAGATGTGTTATGGCAGAGACCTCGGCCGCTGGCATTTGGTTGATCTTAATACGGCAGTTGGTATTATTGCAGCTCAGAGTATCGGTGAACCGGGCACGCAGCTTACGCTGCGGACATTCCACACTGGTGGTGTGGTTGGGCTTGATATTACAAGCGGTCTACCCAGAGTTGAGGAGCTCTTTGAAGCTAGACCACCAAAGACTCAGGCGACAATATCGGAAATAGATGGTGTAGCCGATGTAATAGATAGCGAGCAGGGAAGATTTATAAAGGTTACCAGCCAGGATATCTTTCATGATGAATACCAGTTGCCGGCCGGCTGGCAGTTGAATGTAAAAGATGGCCAGACGGTGGATATAGGCACTATGCTGGCAAAACCCCCGGCTGAGAGTGAGGAACCTGTTTCTACAGACATAACCGATTATATCGTAGCTCATGTAGCCGGAGAAGTTATCATTGAGGACAGTAAGATATTAATCAGGTATGAAGAGACGGAGGAACGGGAGTACAGTGTGGCGGCGGCTTCACATATCCGTGTACAATCAGGAGATTTAATAAAGGCTGGCCAGCAGCTTACCGACGGCTCAGTAAATCCACAGGATATTCTGGTTGTGCTGGGCAAAAATGCCGTCCATAGGTATATAGTGGAAGAGGTACAGAAGGTCTACTGCTCTCAAGGAGTGCATATAAACGATAAACATATTGAGGTTATTGTCAGGCAAATGCTATCCAAGGTTCGCATAGATTCGCCGGGCGATACCGATCTGGTACCCAGAGAATTAGTAGACAGGTTCCGCTATGAAGAGATTAACGCCAAAGTACTGGCAGAGGGCGGTGAACCGGCTACGGCCCATGCTGTTCTTATGGGTATAACAAGAGCCAGCCTGAGCACAGAGAGCTGGCTTGCAGCCGCCTCATTCCAGGAGACAAACAGGGTGTTGACTGAGGCTGCAATACAGGGCAAGGTGGATAGGCTAAGCGGGCTAAAGGAAAATGTAATAATAGGTAAATTGATACCGGCACGTTGCCGTGCCTGTAAAGAAGCAACCGAGGAAGCAGCCAGGCAATTGGAAATGGATAAAGAAGCAGCGGAAATGGAGTTAAGCATGGAATTGCTACTGCAACCTATTGAAGAACAAACGGAAAGTAAAGAAGTAGAGAAAAAAACAGAAAGCAAAAAGGTAAAAGAACAAACGGAAAGTAAAAAAGTAAAGGAACAAACGGAAGATTAGTTCCTGAAATATAATTGAGCAAGTAAATTAGAGCTACCTCGTTTCTATCGGGGTGGCTCTAATTTATACGAATTTAACACAAATAAAGTTATGGTATAATGGCTGAGGATGTGTTTATAAAAAAGATTGTATTTACATAATATCTATATTGAGGTGGATTAAAATAGACCGCATTATATCAGGTAAGCCCGGTACAGAAGATATACCGCTTGATACAAACCTCAGGCCACGGGCACTGGATGAATTTATCGGGCAAAATAGAATTAAGGAAAATCTGAGCATCGCTATTGCTGCCGCAAAAGGCAGAGGGGATGCACTTGACCACATATTACTATATGGGCCACCGGGTTTGGGCAAGACAACCCTGGCAAACATAATAGCCAATGAGATGGGTGTTAACATAAAGATTACATCCGGTCCGGCAATAGAACGTACCGGGGAGCTGGCAGCCATATTGACAAATCTGCAAAGCCAGGACATTCTATTTATCGATGAGATCCACCGACTTAATCGGGCAGTAGAGGAAGTGCTCTATCCGGCGATGGAAGATAGGGCACTGGATATCATAATAGGCAAGGGGCCCGGTGCCCGCAGCCTGAGGCTTAACCTACCTGCTTTTACCCTCATCGGTGCTACCACTAGGTTTGCACAGCTAAGCCCACCTTTAAGGGACCGCTTCGGTGCCGTCTACCGCCTTGATTTCTACGAGCAAGCTTCAATAGAGGCAATTCTAAAACGTTCCGCACGCATACTGGGCGTAGAAGCTGAAGGCGAAGGGTTGATTGAGATTGCCTGCCGCGCCCGGGGTACACCGCGCGTATCAAATCGGTTGCTCAAGCGGGTAAGAGACTATGCCCAGGTAATGTCTGACGGAAGAATAAAAAGAAAAGAAGCAGTCGAGGCGTTGACGAGGCTTGAGATTGATACAATAGGGCTGGATGAGATAGACCATAAAGTAATGCTTACAATAATAAAGAAGTTCAATGGTGGCCCTGTTGGCCTGGATACCATCGCCGCATCAATAAGCGAAGAGGCAGATACAATAATGGATGTCTATGAACCATACCTTTTGCAACTGGGTTTTATAGAGCGTACTCCCAGAGGGCGCCTGGCTACAAAACTGGCGTATCAGCACCTCGGTGTTCCCTATGATAAAGAAAAACCCCCGCAGCCAACCCTTTTATAGTACGGCATCGGTATGAAGGATAATTCTGTTCTAATTCATTGCTGCTGTGCTCATTGTACTGCCTATACCGTTGATTACTGGAGACGTCAGGGCTATGAAATAACTGCCTTCTGGTATAATCCCAATATCCACCCTTTTACGGAGCACCAGCATCGTCTTGAAGCAATGCGGTCTTTAGCCAAAGAATTTAAATTTCCACTTATTATAAATGAAAGATATGACATGATAGAATACTTCAACAGGGTAGTTGGGCATGAAGACCGGCGCTGCCGTTATTGTTTTCAGATACGTCTGGAAAAGACGGCAGAAACCGCCCTTAAGAATGGTTTCAGTAGCTTTGCTTCCAGTTTGCTCATCAGCCCCCACCAGAAACATGACATGTTACTGGAAATTGGTAACACTATAGCTGAAAAGAAGGGTATAGATTTCCTTAATGCCGACCTCAGAAAACATTACTCGGATAGCCGCCGCATGACAAAGCCCTTAGGATTATATCGGCAGCAGTACTGCGGCTGCATTTACAGCGAATGGGAGCGTTTTGCCGGTGAAAAACAATAAGACCATTGTTCAGGAATAAAAATGCCTTGCTTGATACGACGGATGTACCGGGAAGATATAGAACAGGCTATCGAAATTGACAGAGAAGCCTTTCCGACAATGCTACCACCGGCAAATTATCAGCGTGAGTTAAAAAATAGGCTGTCATACTATATCGTAGCCTGTGATGAGCGGCAGGTTGTTAGAAAACATGATAAAGAAAGGGATTTAGATGACAGAAATCTTGTAATCGGCCTGGCCGGTTTCTGGCTTATGGTTGGTGAAGCCCATATAGTTAACATTGCCGTCAGGCAAGCTTACCGGCGCATGGGAATAGGTGAACTTCTGTTGATAAATCTCATAAATCTGGTACTAAAGAAAGGTGCTGATAACATAACAC
>DAOWJL010000065.1 GCA_030640385.1 Dehalococcoidia bacterium
TCATACCTGTCCCTCCTTAGAAGGAGACTATAGCAAAAGCCATAGATTAAAGTCAAGGAAGCAAAGGAGAACACCAATTTGGAAGGCAAAGATATAGTGCTGCTGAAAGTAGGGGCTGCCAACAGCCCTTTTCTTTCTGGCAAAGGGGCAGGTTTATAAATCTTTGGGCACGTATAGACGAATAAACAGGCTTTAGGTTATAATAGCCTAACTGGAGAAGATTAAGAGCAATGCCTATCCTTTATGTTGTGGCGACTCCTATTGGTAATTTAGAGGATATCTCCCTGCGTGCTCTTAGGACGCTGCGTGAAGTGAAGCTTATTGCCGCTGAAGATACACGTAAGACTAAGCGGCTACTCAACACGTATGATATTAAAACTCCTATGACCAGCTACCATGAGCAGAATAAGCGGGCCAAGCTGGGTTATATCCTGGGGAGGCTTGAGGAGGTTGATGTGGCTCTTGTTTCTGAAGCGGGCACACCAGGCATTTCCGACCCGGGCTATGAGCTTATAGTCGCTGCCAGTCAGCGCGGCATACCGGTGGTGCCTATTCCGGGACCTTCGGCTATTATCACGGCACTGGTTATTTCGGGGCTGCCCACAGACAGGTTTATCTACATTGGCTTTTTACCTCGGAAGTCTGGTGACCGGCGGCGTCTTCTTGAATCGGTTGCTGCTGAGTTAGGCACTATTGTGGCTCTGGAAGCACCCCATCGGTTAAAGGAGGCGCTGAATGATATACTGCTTGTTCTCGGAGATAGAAGGGCCGCTATCTGCCGCCAGCTTACCAAGATCCATGAAGAGGTTTTCCGGGGAACGATAAGGCAAGCCCTTGAGCACTTCACCGAGCCGAAAGGTGAATTTACTCTGATTATTGAAGGAAAAAGGGAGAAGGCTAAGCCGCAATTGACACCAGATATTGAGCGGCAGTTAGAAGACCTGCAAATGTCCGGGGTAATGGCTAAAGAGGCAATAGCCAGGGTAGCTGGAGAGACAGGCGTGTCAAAGAAAGAGCTTTACCGGGCCTGGCTCAAATTACCTCAAGGTTTAGAAAGGGGTTAATCATGCGCCGAGGTTGTATCTCTTTGGGGGAAGTTCAGTGTCGTGTTTGCCAGCGCATAATACCGTATCCCGAGCGTTACCTGGCAATTGATGAGGCAGACGGAGTTGAGGTAGGAAAGGGAGAGACGGTTCGCTACTGCATAGAGTGTGCCATCAAGAAGGGTTACGCCCGCTATAAGGAAATGAAGGGGGAAATGGTACTCACCTTCTTTCAGGAACCCGATGTTAGCAAAGACTAGATTATCATGAGCGAGAGGATTTTTATCGGTGTCGCCTGGCCTTATGCCAACAGCCCACTTCATCTAGGCCAGATTGCCGGTGCCTACTTACCGCCAGACATATTTGCCCGTTACCACCGTACCAAAGGTAATGAAGTGCTGATGGTTTCGGGCTCGGACCAGCATGGCACGCCAATAACTATTAGGGCGGAACAGGAGGGCAAGGCGCCAGCTGAGATAGCCAGCAAGTATCACCAGCAGTTTCTTAGCTCGTGGCAGAAACTGGGCATTTCCTTTGATTTATTCACCACAACCGGCACTACCAACCACGCTGAGGTGGCACAGGATATCTTTCTTACCCTCCTTAACAAGGGCTATATCTACAAAGCTACCGTATCACAACCTTTCTGCTCCAACTGCCAGCGATTTCTGCCTGACCGCTATATTGAGGGCACCTGCCCCCACTGTAGCTACAGCGGAGCCCGGGGTGACCAGTGCGACCAGTGTGGTCAGCCACTAACCCCGGCCGAGCTTGTTGAGCCTCGCTGTGGCGTATGTGGCACTGCTCCTCAGTTTAAGGACTCAGAGCATTTTTTCTTTAGGCTCACCGCCTTTGAGGATAGGCTCCTATCCTGGGTACGACAGCAGAGTCACTGGCGGCTGAATGTGCTTAATTTTACCAAGCGCTACCTTGAGAAAGGACTCAAAGACAGGGCTATTACCCGTGATATAGATTGGGGAGTACCGGTGCCACTGGATGGCTTTCCTGGCAAGCGTCTCTATGTCTGGTTTGAGGCTGTTATCGGTTATCTCTCGGCGACCAAGGAATGGGCTAAGTCAACCGGTGATAGCGAAAAGTGGCGTGATTTCTGGCAGGGTGAGGTAAAGAGCTATTATTTTATTGGCAAGGACAATATTCTCTTCCACACCATTATCTGGCCGGCGATGCTAATGGGCTATGACGGACTTAATCTACCTTATGATGTACCAGCCAATGAATACCTGACTATTGAGGGCAGGAAGCTTTCCAGTAGCCGCAACTGGGCGGTGTGGCTGCCTGATTATCTATCCCGCTATGACCCTGACCCACTGCGTTATCTGCTATCGGTGAACATGCCCGATACCGGGGACACCGATTTTTCCTGGCGTGAGTTTATTCGCCGCAATAATGATGAACTGGTGGCTACTTATGGCAACCTGGTGCAGCGGGTGCTTACCTTTGTCTACCGTAACTTTGATGGTTGCGTGCCGACGTACGCTGATATGGGTGCTACTAATGTAGCACCACTTGATAGTATGGATAACAAGTTAATAAATAAA
>DAOWJL010000085.1 GCA_030640385.1 Dehalococcoidia bacterium
GCGACTTAATAACCAGTTGTGTTGTTTTTTCCTGGTTGCGCATAGGTACGCTACCGAAACCGACATACACTGGTGGAGGGCCGGAGTTTAGAAAATCTATCAACTCCTGTGGTGGTCGCCAATCGATATCTTGGGGAAGAAACCAGTAACCGGTGACATGCAACCACTCCGGCCAGTCGCGTGGCTTTGGTATTACAGAGGGGCTGTAACTATAAAGGAATGGCTGTCGCTTCCACTCAGGTTTGCCAAATGGTCCGCCAAAAGGGACCGGAGGTAAATCCAATATCTGTTGACGCCATTGGTTGGCTGTTTTACGGAAAACATGCCAGAATATTTGCTCAATTGCTATATGTGTCATCAGGTTGTAATAACTACCCAGTCGGAACCAGGTAGGTGACCATACGGCCGGAAAATAGCGGGTGCGACTCATTGGTTGCAGGCTGGCTGTATAGCTTGGGATATTGAGTCTTTGGGCGATGTGGTAACCTGCCCAGCCAAAAGGTGAGTATATTATTGCCTCGGCTCCCTGGCAGGCTTGCCAGCAATCATTAAGGAGGTTTTCCAAGATTGAATCGGCTAGGCTGAAAAGCTGGTGCATCCAGCTAACAAAGTTACCACCAGCTTCGACAAGCTTGAGCATATCGCCACCGGTCATTAATTCCGGAGGATAGCCAATAGCCGCAAACTCCAGACCATGCTCAATGACAAGCTTATTAAAACTTTCGTGTGTGGCTATATAGACAGAATGCCCGGTTTTCTTAAGGCCGATACCAAGTGCGACATAGGGCTGAATATCGCCCAGAGTTCCGATGGCTAGTATTACGATACGCATTAATTACCGCCTTTATCATAGTTGTTTGAGAATAGTTCTAGAACTAGATAAGATGACGCCACATAAATGGCAGTTTAATCTCTTTACCTTCATTCTCCTGTTTTTGCATTTCTTCCAGTTCTCTCATAAGACGCCGGGCGGTATATTTCTGATAACGCCTGCCTATTCCAAAAAGCTTTATGCTAAAAGCCCAGACTATGAATTTACCGAAGAGCCAGGACCTACGCCTAAACCTCTCAACCTTTATCTTATTTTCAGCTGTTGATAAATGCCACATCCTGGGTGCTGTTACTGTGTCCCATTTACCGATCAGATACTTAATGGCTTCCATACAGGCAAGTGATGCTCCCAGCCAAACGTTGGGGCAGAGCTGCGTCTCTACGACCTGCCTGTTGCGCCATCTGTTAAACCAGTCAATCCTCCATTTGCCTTCCGTTATATGCCACCTGCGGCCGCACCTGTTGAGCGGATTACGGAGGAAGTAGTGGAGTTCTCTATATGACAAGTTTTTTGGGCTGCCGAATAAATCGGTAGGATCGATCAGATACGTAAGTTCCGGATGTAGAACAATAACATAACCGGTAAGTCCGCTTGGCATAAAGGAGATAGCAAACTTTTTCCTTTGCTGGGCTATGATGAGGGACTTAGAACTGAAAGCCAGGTCATCTGCCTGGGCGAAATAGACATCACTCTCCTGTATCAGGTCTGCCAGCTCCTTCAGGTTTATCTCCTTTATGTAGGTTTTAACGATAGCCTCTGGATTTATCCGCAGAATCTCCTCTTTTATTACCTCCGCCTTGTTCCTTCCTAATGTATCCATAAAGCAGCCGATATCTCGGTTCATGTCATCGATTTGATGGCTCTTATGGTCAATAAGGATAAATTTGGTAAACCCCGCCCTTGCCAGGTTTATGGCGATTGTACCCCCGGCAAACATTCCAGCTATTACAACTTTTGCCTGCTTAATCTTTTCCTGTTCTCGTGGATTGAGGATACCGCTGTTAATATGAAAAGCACTGTCGTAGTCAAATTCTTCCGAAGCAGAAATAATGGATGGACTATTTGATATCGCATTACAGTCGTTACTTGACTTCATGACGCTTGTTTCCAGTTTATTCCCACATGAATCAACTGAGCCCGCCATCAACACATATAATCTGTCCGGTAATGTAGCTAGCTCTTTCGCTGGCGAGAAAGGCTGCCAGCTCGGCTACGTCATCAGGTTTACCAAAGCGCTGTATTGAAAGGCGGGACATTATATCAGCCTTATGCTCTTCGGGCACGGTCTCCATCATGTCGGTTTCAATCAGCCCGGGTGCTATAGCGTTAACAGTTATATTTCGCGAGCCGACCTCTCTTGATACGCTCTTTGTAAAAGCGATGATGCCTCCTTTGGCTACCGAGTAGTTTGTTTGCCCGAAATTGCCATATAAACCAGCTACGGATGCGATGTTGATTATCCGTCCCCAGTTCTGGTTCATCATCGAGCGCAATGTAAACTTTGTGCATAGATAGGTACCGCGCAAATTGACATTAAGCACATCATCCCAATCTTCATCGGGCATGCGAAGAAGCAGGTTATTTCTGACAATACCGGCGTTATTCACCAGAATATCTATCTGCCCCCACATATCCGTTATCTTACGGATCATATTCTTTATCGCCTTGCTATCGGCGACATCTGCTTTGGTAGGTATGACTTCACCTCCCATCCTTTCAATATCTTTGATTACTTTATTCGCTGCTTCTTCATTAGATAAATAGTTTACGGCTACCTTTGAGCCTAATGAGGCAAACTTTATAGCAATAGCTCTGCCCAAACCTCTTGAGGCACCCGTTACCAGTGATACTTTACCTTCCAGTTCTTTCTCTTTCACCTTACTCCTCTATGAAACGTCTGGTTATTAGGCTGCAGTTTTGTCCACCAAGCCCGAATGAGTTAGAGAGACACACGTCTACCTTATGTCGGCGGGCTTTATTAGGAACATAGTCAAGGTCACACGTGGGGTCGGGGGTCTCGTAATGAATGGTTGGCGGTATAATGCCGTTTCTGATTGTCATGACGGCAGCCACCGCTTCGACAGCTCCGGCGGCACAGGCCAGATGCCCCAGCATGGATTTGTTAGAGCTTACCGGTATCTTGTAGGCTCTTTCGCCGAGCACTATTTTTATAGATTTTGTCTCAGCGGCATCGTTGAGTTTGGTACTGGTGCCATGGGCGTTAATGTAATCAATATTTTCGGCCGAGGTGTCAGCATCACGTAAGGCCATTCGCATTGCTACTGCCTGCTGCTCGGCATTCGGGGCCGTTTCGTTAAAAGCATCAAATGACCAGCCGGCACCGGCAAGCTCGGCAAGTATATGTGCTCCGCGCTTCCGTGCATGCTCATAGGTTTCAAGTATTAAAATACCGGCACCCTCTCCATAGATGAAGCCGTTTCGGTTCAGATCAAATGGGCGACAGGCTTTCTCTGGATCCGGCTCGCGGGATAGTGCCCCCAGACGGGCGGCGCCGGCTATGCCCAGTGTTGTCACATTTGTGGCTGCCCCGCCGGCTATAATAACATCTGCATGGCCCAGGCGGATATGGTTTAAGGCGATGCCTAGGGCATCGCTGCCACTGGTGCAGGCACTGTTAACGCTTGTATTCGGTCCCCTAGCACCAATTTCCAGTCCGATATGCCCGGGCACCATACTGGCACCATATTTACTGATAATAAGCGGGTCAACCCTCATCGGTCCCCTTCTCTTGAGAACTTCTTCCTGTTCGGCAAGCGAGTTGGGCATACCATTGGTACCGATGATCACACCTACTCTCTCTGCCAGCTCATTAGACATATCCAGCTTTGCCGATTGTATTGCCATCCTGGTAGCAGCCAATGCGAATTGGGTGCAGCGACCGGTGCGGTCAACCCGTTTGATGGGAATATAATCAGATGGTTGAAAGTTTTTTACTTCGGCGGCTAGTTTGACCGGAAAAGAACTAATATCAAACTGGGTTATCGGGCCAATCCCATTTTCACCATTTATGAGTGACTGCCATAATACATCAACAGAATGCCCCAAGGGGGTGATAACACCCATACCAGTGATAAGCACTTTAGTCTTTGGCATGTTAGTTTTCCTGGTTATTCTCTAGAGGTATATAGTCTGGTGGAGTCAATGAGCGGCCACCATCAACGACGATAATCTGTCCTCGTATCATGGCTGCTTCGTCACTGCAGAGGAAGGAGACCACATCGGCAATATCCTCCGGCTCTACCATCCTCCCCACTGGAGTGGTCTGCCATGATTTTTTATCAGGGCTCAGGCCTTTAGAATATAACTTTAAAGCCTCTGTATTAACTGCCGAGGAGGCTACGCCGTTTACTGAGATACCTTTAGGTGCCAGTTCGATTGCCAGATAGCGGGTGAGTGCCTCAAGGGCGGCCTTTGATATGCCAACGACTGAATATAATGGAAGGACCATTCGTGAGCCAAGGCTGGAAATATTTATAATACTACCGCCATTTGGCATTAGTTTTACCGCTCGCTGGGTACACAAAAGTGCAGCCCGGGCATTTATATCCATCGTCCAGTCCCAGCTACGGGCGTCTATTTCAAGGGCTGAACGGGCTACGCCGGAAGCTGCATTGTTGACGAGTATATCCAATCTGCCAAACTTAGCCTCAATCTCGTCAAACATAGTGCCAATCTTTTCCGGGTCACCTATGTTGGCCTTGATAATATGTGCCTTAACACCCTTCTCGCGGGCTTTTTGTGCAGTTTTTTCAGCAGCCTCTCGTTTACGCATGTAATTTATAATAACATTTGCTCCCTGTGTCGCCAGTTTTATTGTTATCGCCCTGCCGATGCCTCTAGAGCCACCGGTTATAAGGGCAACTTTATTTTTAAAAATCATTTTTTCACCGCACTCTATAGTCCTTATGTGCTCCCTTTTTCTACCCTTTTCTTCCCTATATAGGTAACCAGTTCCCCCATATTACGCACTTCATTGATTTCTTCATCCGATATTTCAATATCAAATGTATCTTCGAGGGCGACTAAGATTTGTACCATATCGAGAGAATCTGCCTCCAATTCTTTAAAACCGGTGGTGGATGAGAAGTTTGCATCCGGTTTCCTGGTGATCCTAAGCACAATGTCCCTGACAGTTTCCTCAATATTTTTACTATCTAGCATATGAAGCTACCTTTCCATATATTTATTATTACCACTTAAAAACCGGCTATTTCCCTCGGTTTCCACAGAAAACACCGCACTGAATTCTTTTTAAATAACGTGACGCCACATAAATGGAATCTTTGCCTCCTCGCCCTTTCTCTCTTGCTCCTCCATTTTGGCAAGGTCCTTTTCCAGCGCCCACGCAGTGTATCTGCGTACTAACTTACCGATGCCGAGAAACTCTATATTGAAAGCCCAGTGTATGGATTTGTTAAACAACCAGGTTCTTCGTCTGAATTTAATAACTTTTATGCGGTTTTCTGCCAGCTCTATTTGCCACATCTTGGGTGCTTTTATCCCTTTCCACTTCCCGGTAAGATACTTAATTATTTCAATGCAGGCCAGAGAACCTCCAGTCCATACACCAGGGCAGAGCTGAGTCAGTGTTCTTTCACCAGTACACCATTTCCTGAACCATTCTATTCTCATCTTACCTTGTGAGATATGCCAGCGTCTACCGCCTCGACAATGCTTATCATCCAGGAAGTCTTTAAGGTTTTCATAAGAAAGCCCCTTTGGCCCACCGAAAAGGTGTGTCGGATCCACTATGTATGACATGTTTGGTGGAATAGCCAGAATATAGCCAGTAAGCCCACTGGGCATAAAGGTTATTGCAAATTTCTTCCTCTGTTGTGCCAGAATCATGGAATAAGAGGAGTAGGCTAAGTCATCCGCTTCGGAAACGAAGACATCACTACTGTCAATTAGTTCGACAAGTTCTTCAAAGGTGACCTTTCTGGTATAAGCAGTAATATTTGCCTCGGGGTTGATTCTGAGTATTTCACCCTTTATCACTTCGGACTTGTACTTTCCCAGGGTGTCCATGTAACAACCGCTCTGGCGGTTCAGGTTACTTAAGGAGAAGACGTCAAAATCAATTAGATTGAAATTGGTGATTCCACTTCTGGCAAGGGCTATTGCCATGACACCACCGGCGCCACCAACACCGACGATGGTCACTCTAGCATTCCTGAGCTTCTGTTGCTCATTACTGGAAAGAATCCCGGAGTTTATGAAGAAGGCTTCATTGTAGTCAAACTGATTATTTATTGTCGCATTAACACTGATGGAAGTCGCCGGTATTTCTTCTTTTTTCATAATACAATTACCACTATTATTACTTCAATTTATTAATTAATATTACCATATGCATGTTTAGATTATACACAATGAAATCACCCAATTCTACCAAAACACTTATCTGTTAAGGTTGACATTGCTTAATTATGGAATATAATTCAATTGCGTAACCTATCTATGTATAGGGGAAGAAACCGAATCTTATGAGGAAGACCGTTATCAATTCTTAATAAATTTACATTCTTTAAAGGGTTCTGCATAATTGGTAAGCACAGATGGGGATATTTAATAAGTTGAGTGGTTTTTCTGATAAGGCTGAATTATCAAAAAGGTACCATTCTACTTTGAGTCGGCGGGATTTTCTTAAAGCGCTCGGTTTAGGTGGAGTTGGATTGGGATTTTCCAGTATGGGTGCTTCATCAGTTGCCTCGATATCGCCCCAAATCAAGTTCAATGACTTAGACGAAATGATCTCTTCTCATCTCTCCGAGTTAAAACGCCCTTGGTGGATCAAGGAGGCGGACTCGCCAACTACAGAAATCGATTGGCAGGTGATGAAGCGTTTTGATTACCACAATGTTATGTGGGCTGCCGGATTGAGAAATGCCCTCGGAGATGATAAATACGAACAAGTCTTTAGGATTGCCGATGAGAGGCGATTAGTATGGAGGCAGTTAGAAGAACCGGGTTATACACTGGCGGATATTGCTTTAAATGCTTGTAATCACTGGGCTGCAATCAGCTTTCTCGGTCCGCGTACGTCTCCCACGCCAGAAGCACTGGGTGCCCCCCGCTGGAAAGGAACCCCGGAAGAGGCCTCTAGGCTTGTCAGGGCTTTCTTGAAGCTTCATGGTGCTTCCCAGGTCACATTCGCTGAGATTGAAACTAATACCACTGAGAAGCTAATCTATTCTTATGATGTTGGTAGTGGAGAGTCTCAAGGTCCCCGGCTCGATATCATTGATACCGATGAACCTGTGGATAATACTGCAACTGGCTATCGGGTAATACCCAAAAAGGCGAGATGGGTGATTATCTATACCCTGCGTATGTCGGACGAGCTTATGAGAAGACCACTTACCCAGATTGGCAGTCGCTCTCATACGTATATGTATAATCTTAAAAGTCTACTTCAGGGTCAGCTGCAAAATTTTTTGAGAACCCTGGGTTATATGTGCCTTGGGGAAGCTTCTCGCTATAACGCTTTGGGTATCCATAGCGGTTTTGCCGTATTAAGTGGCTTAGGCGAATTAAGTCGCTTCGGTCATGTTATCACACCGGAATACGGATTAATGCAAAGAGTACAGATGGTAATAACCGACCTACCTCTAGCACCAGGGAAACCAATAAATATGGGGGTAAACCAGTTTTGTCGCACTTGCAAAAAATGTGCTGAAAACTGTCCGCCGCAGGCGGTAACCTATGCTACCGAACCTTCTTGGGATACGAGAGGTAAGACTTACCATAACCCTGGTATTAAGTCATGGTACTGGCCACAAGAGGTTTGCAATGCCTGGATACGAATGACTGGTGGTTGTGCTGTCTGTTATGCCGTTTGCCCGTATTCACATGGCCTAAATATACCGTTCAGGGACCTCTTCAAAGCAAGTGTAGCCTCTAATAGCTTGCTTAATAGGTTTTGGAGAAAAACAGATGACTTACTCTACGGTAAGGGAGAATTACCCATTGGGGAATTCTGGGATCTGGACCTCAAGCCGTGGGGGTATTAATAGTATAAATGAAAGGCATTAATAAATGAAATGACTGTCGATATAATTAACAGAAGAAATATATTAATAATCACTATTTGTTTGATCCTGCTATTGATGACCGGTTGTGAAAGGAGCAGCTTTGTATCGCCACCGTACGTACCGCCGAAGTACTTAGGGGCAATTGAAATCAAGGTATGGCAGATCACGGATGCAGTGCAGTCATCATACGATGACCTTTCCTCGATAAGCGAAATCTTGAGTAATAAAGTCGTCGTAATCAAAGACATTGAACTCACCAGGGAGATATTGTCAACAAAAGATATGGGTTTTATCAGGCTTGAATATATCGAGTGTCAACTGGCGGATGAATCATATTTGGATGATTTTAGAAAGGGGCATATGGTAGACATAGCCGGCATCTGTCAGGTTTCTACTACCTATCATACAAGTCCATTCACACTTATAGATTGCATATTCTTACCGGCTGGCGCTGTTGACTTAACTGTTGGTAGTGAAGATATTACCCTACCGGGTTATTAACTTATACCATCACCATTACGTAAATGGAATAGAAATCATATTAATTCAACTGTTAAACGATCACCCAGCAGCCAATACTACCTTATCTACGAACATCTTGTTTGCCCAAGATAAATTTACGAAGCATCGCCAAAAGTATTATATAAAATCCGCTAGCAAGTGCCAGGTAATAACCGAATCTGAGGCTGGAGTCAGCTTCAACCTCTTGATCTCCGGCAACTTCTGAAAGTATACTGTGTCCTTGAAGCGACATATTATAGTCACCGATACGGTTGGAAACCACAATGTAAATAGCTATTAAAACATAGGCGATATAGATTAAACCAACGGTTCCAAGTAGTAGCTGTCCTTTCCTTCCCTTAAGCCAGGTACTAGACATAAGCAATAAAACACTGACTGACAAATAAACGAAGGCAAATATGGTTTGGTAAAAAGGCGTTTCGTCAGTGGCAACCCATGCTGCCAGTTCTGTTAGGCTATGTCTGAAACCATAGGAGTATATTCTCATAGGGTCCTCCCACGGTACTATATTGAGACCGGCTGTCCACCAAGGTTTGATAAAAGATGCTATCATTAGAGCGGCCGCAATTGCGACTAAACCTCGAAAAATCCAAACCCTAGAAATAACCATGGTTCCCCCTTATTTAGTTCAATCGACACTGTGCAATCATGGGAGAGCCCCCCTTGTCTTTGCAAAGTATGGCTCTCCCATGATTTTGCTTTATTACAACCTAACCAA
>DAOWJL010000027.1 GCA_030640385.1 Dehalococcoidia bacterium
CGGCACATCGTGGTGAAGAGGTGGCTGAAGGTATCCTGGACAGCCCGGCTTCTGTCGTGTTCGACCAGGCTGAGAACAGGATGCACCTGACAAAAGCATTGCTCGTCTCAATACTGGGCGGCCTCGAGGTACCGCTGCTCGGATACTAAAGGGGGAGTCATGAATATCTTAAAGGCTATAGTCTATCACGGTTGGGCATTGATTATAATAGCGGCGGTGGCCATCATCGGCTATGTATATGAATGGCCGCTCGCAGTCTTAGCCACCATCCTTGGAATTGTTCTCGTCATCGGCCTGGTGACTGCCGTAGTCGGCGCCAGGGAGAAAGAGCTTGAAAAGTCATCACATAAACTCAGGCAGATGAGCGGATATTTCTACCGCCGCTTTATGGGCGATTCTTCCCTGTCTATCTTCGCCATAATAGATAGCCTGTTCAAGACCGATGACCATAAGCTCTGGGAATGGGCCAGAGCCTGTGATATGTCACAGCGCGTTTTCAACACCTGGTGCTCCGGTTTTACCGGCCGGCTGGAAGTTGACACCAAAACCGGCCGCTTTACTATTTACCTGCGCAGTTACTTAAACGAACTGTGGCTTATGACCAGCCTCTACTATGAGTTCGTAGAGCAGTTCTATGAGATTGCCCAGAAGGTGGCTTTGCCGGCAGAAACACTTGAGCAATACCACAGGTTTGTCGTTGAATACAACTCCTTCGCCGAGCAGTTCAGGGAATTAATCGGTGAAATGAAGAGGGTTGCCCGCACGGAAGTAGAGCCACCGAGTGTCAAACTGGCACACGAGGTATTGACCACCCCTCTCACCGAAGAAAAGAAATAACAGTCAACTACAAAAGACCGAATCAGGAGGAGATATTTTTGAAAGCAGCCCCCTATGCCAATTCGGGCCAGGAAGAGCCTGAGATGGAAACGAAGGCATCAAAACCGATTGTAGCTATAATCGGCAGACGAAACGTGGGTAAATCTACCCTGCTCAATCGCCTGGCGGGCAGGCGGCTGGCAATTGTCGCCGACCTGCCGGGGACAACTCGCGACCGCCTATTTGCCAATGTCAACTGGCAGGGGACTGAATTCAATCTGGTGGATACCGGTGGCCTTGAGTTTAAACCGGACTCTGATATAACCCAGGCGGTGAACGAGCAGGTAAAAACCGCCATAATTGATGCCGATATAATCCTCTTTCTTGTCGATGCAAAGGGTGGGGTGACCGCCACCGACCTGGAGATTGCAGACCTGCTCCGTACATCACGAAAACCGCTCCTGCTGGTGACTAACAAGGCCGACAACGACCGCCTGGAAAACGAAGTGGTGGAGTTCTTCGCTCTGGGGCTTGGCGATCCACTCCCAATCAGCGCTTACCACGGGCGTGGGACTAACGACCTGCTCGATAAAATAGCCCTGCTATTACCAGCGACGCCACCGGTAACAACCGAACCTGACATTATGAAACTGGCTATTGTCGGTCGGCCCAACGTGGGCAAGTCGATGCTGCTTAATGCCATTGCCGGCGAGGAGCGGGCTATTGTCAGCCATTTACCCGGCACTACCCGCGATGCCATAGACACGAAACTTGACTTTAACGGACAAAGTGTGTTATTTATTGATACGGCTGGTATCCGGCGGCGGGGGCGTGTAGGAGCCGGGGTTGAGCGTTACAGCGTACTCCGTACCCTTAAGGCTATAGACCGCGCCGATATCGCCCTATTGCTGCTGGATGCTACCGAGCTTGTTACGGCTCAGGATCTACACATCGCCGGCTATATCCAGCAAGCATCTAAGGGAGTTATATTGCTGGTTAATAAATGGGATATAGCTGAAGGTTTAACAAAAGAAGAGTGCACCAGGTATATAAAAAGCAAGTTTAAATTTATGTCTTATGCACCATTATTGTTTATCTCGGCAAAGCTGGGGCAAGGGTTAGACAGGGTCATAAAGCAGGCGTTTAGTGTATATCAGGAGAGATTCAAACGGATACCTACCGCCGAAGTCAATAGCGTTATTCAGGAGGCGATGTCTGCTCACAACCCGCCACGAAAAGTCAATAAACGGCTGAAGCTCCTGTATACCACCCAGGCTGATATAAATCCGCCGACTTTCGTCTTCTTTGTTAATGATGCCCGTCTTATGCACTTCTCCTTCCAGCGTTACCTTGAAAACAAGCTACGCCGGTCTTTTGGTTTTGACGGCACGCCGCTTCGGCTAGTATTTAAAACCAGGGGTGAACAATGATAATTGCCAAGTTTATTCTGGTGATCGTCATCGGTTATCTTTTAGGCTCTATTCCCTTCGGATTGATAATAAGCAGGCGAAAAGCCAGGATAGATATCAGGAATTATGGCAGCGGCAGGATTGGAGGCACCAACGTCCTGAGAACGCTAGGCCGTAAAGCCTTCCTCATGGTAGCCGCCCTGGACATAGCAAAAGGAGCTCTGGCGGTAGTCTTTGCCGGTCTTATAATTGGTACTGATTATATTATAATAGGCAACTCTGGCCTGGGCTTGCTTTCTCAGGTTCTTGCCGGTTTAGCCGCCGTTATCGGCCACATATGGCCGGTTTTTCTTAAATTCAAGGGAGGCAGGGGGGTAGCTACCTTCATCGGTGGCTTGATTGCCTTATTCCCGATAGCAGGATTGCTTGGCGGCGAGGCTGTAATTATAGGTGCCGGTTTAAGTGGCTTTGCCTCTTTGGGCTCAATTATAGGAGTGGTAGGCGTCTTTACGATATTGATACCGTTTACCATTTTTTTCAATCTCCCTATTGAATATCTTGGCTACGCCCTTATAGGTACCGTGATTATTGTATTTGTCCACCGGGATAATATTAAAAGATTGCTTTCTGGCAATGAGCGCAAGCTCAACCAGAAAGCTTAATATTCAACTCAATCAATATCAGGCTAAAGCTTAAGACTCCCGGTATTCCGGCTGAAAACATAGGTTAAATATAGGCTAAATATATGCCCAAGATTGCTGTAATCGGTACCACTACGTGGGGAATAACACTGGCAGTTGTTTTGACAAACAAGGGACTTGAAGTCAGGTTATGGGCGCGGACTGAGGAAGAGGCCATCAGGTTAAGGGAAAAGGGGCCTGACTCTCACCGCTTACCTCATGTTACATTCCCGCCACAACTATCAGTTACCAGTTCCCCTAAAAAGGCTTTATCCCGTGCCGCTGCCGTTATCCTTGCCGTGCCATCACAGACTATGCGTCAAAATTTAAAAGCGATAAAAGATCATCTCAAAGAATCGATGCTTATAATAAACGCCGCCAAAGGCCTGGAGACTGGCAGTAACAAGCGTATGTCGCAGGTAATCGCCGAAGAAATACCACCTGGCTATCGTCATAATATCTGTATTCTTTCCGGGCCTAATCTATTCCGGGAGATACTCCTGGGGCTACCGGCATCGGCAGTGCTGGCGGCAGAAGATAATGCTATAGCTAAAAAAGCACAGAAGCTGCTAACGGCACCCAATTTTTCAATTTACACAAACAATGACGTCATCGGGGTAGAGCTGGGTGGAGCCCTGAAGAATGTAATTGCCCTTGGTGCCGGCATGGTTGATGGACTGGGTTACGGCGACAATTCCAAAGCCGCCTTTATCACCCGGGGCTTAACAGAAATGGCCGCTCTCAGCGTTGCCCTGGGGTCCAGCCCGCTTACCCTCTCTGGATTAGCCGGTCTCGGTGACCTGATAGCTACCTGCGCCAGCCCCCTGAGCCGCAACCATTATGTTGGCGTGGAGTTAGCAAAAGGGCGTAATCTCGAAGATATTTTAGTCTCAATGCGCGATGTAGCCGAAGGCGTAAGCACCACTGCCGCCGTCTGGAGTATAGCCCAAGGCCTGCAGCTGGAGATGCCAATCACTGAAAAAATGTATCAAATTCTCTACAATGGCGCTGATACCCGCCAGACAATAACCGAACTTCTGGGAGCCAGGGGTAGGCACGAATTATCGGGGCGTAAGTGGAAGCTTTTTTCTTTCTTCAAGCGTCGAAGGCGTGCTGAAGTCTAGAAAGCCGTTTATTTACTCAGGGCTTCCCCCCTTTTTATCCGAAGTGAAACTTTCAGCCAGCTCCTGGAATAGCCTGCGCTGCTTTTTATCCAATTTTTCCGGAGTTATCAGTAACAGTTTAACCAGCTGGTTTCCTTTGCCATTCCGACGAAGATAGGGTATACCCTTACTCTTGAGCCGAAAAACCTTACCTGCCTGGCTGCCAGCCGGGATTTTGAGTTTTTCTTTACCATAAAGGGTCGGCACTTCTAATTCGGCACCGAGAGCCGCCTGGGCAAAGTTAACCGGCAGTTCGTAGAGAACATCATACCCTTCTCTACGGAAGAGCTTGTGTGACAAAACATTTATGGCTGCATAAAGGTCACCCGATGGGCCACCTCTCTCGCCAATATCACCCTGGCCATTGAGCCGTATTTCATTATTATTATCAACACCGGCCGGTATTTCCAGGGCTATACCGTGCTCCTTCTTCTCCCGGCCGGTTTCCCGGCACCGGCTACAGGGCTCTGTAATCACTGCGCCTTCGCCAAGGCAATGAGAGCAGGTGGCAACGTTGGTGAAACGGCCAAACAATCCCTGCTGAACACGGCTAATCCGCCCGCTGCCATTACAGGTAGGGCATCTACCGGGCTGGCTGCCCGGCTTTGAACCACTCCCCTGGCACTGGGAGCACCTCTCGATACGGTTTATTTTTATATCCTTTTTACAACCGAGTGCCGCCTCTTCAAAAGTGATTGTTATCTTGTGATGTAAATCCGCACCCCGCCTTTGCCTTTGCCGCGTGGTACCGGCTACGCCGCTAAAGAAGTCATAGAAGTCCTCGAAGATGCTGCCCACTCCATTGAAGCCAAAGCCTTCAAAGCCGCGGCCGGAGAAGCCATCAATGCCAGCATGCCCGAAGCGGTCGTATGCAGAGCGCTTCTCAGTATCGGCAAGAACCTGGTAGGCTTCGTTTAGCTCCTTAAACCGCTCGTCAGCTCCATCATCATGGTTGTGGTCAGGATGATGCTTAAAAGCCAGCTTGCGAAAAGCCTTCTTTATTTCCTCATCAGTAGCATCTCTAGCTACGCCGAGGACTTCATAATAATCCCGTTTTATGGCCATATTTATATTCTACCTCGCCCCTATGTCTCCCTCTCCTTAAGGGTGGTGGGTGGGAATAGATAAGAGGAACTATATCTGTATTTCTTATCTACCTCTCCCCCTGTGTCCCCCTCTCCTTTGAAGGAGAGGGGGAGTTTAGAATGGAGGGACTGCATCCCTCCAAACCTCCCGCTTTCTTTTTCTTAGGTCTTAGTCCCTCTTTAACTCCCTTTAGCTATAACTTATTTCTCTAATTCTTTTCTTATAGTACCGACTTTTTTATCTGACCTAGTATCTCTCCCATCTTTATTTCTTACAGTCCCTGGAGGTAAACCCAAGTCTTCTTCAAGTTTTCCTACCCTCTTATCACTCCTTACTCTTCGTGGCATAATATTAACCTCCTTCGCAAGTGATTTTATCCACCTTATTTCACTTACTATTTGGGAACAGTGAATTAAACCCTATACCTCCCTAAATTCACCCTCCACCGTGCCTTCGTCTTCTTTGTCCGGAGGTTTTTCACCTTCTGGGGGCGTCTCACCGCTTGGCGGCGGCTCGCCACCCGGGGGTGGCTGCTGTCCATAAACAGCGGTGCCTACTTTCTGCATCGCTTCTGATAGCACCTGCATCGCCTGTTTGATAGCTTCAACATCGCTGCCCTGCAGTGCCGAGCGTACTTCCTTAACCTTCTCTTCAAGTTCTTTGTTCAGGTCTTCCGGTATTTTGTCTTTCTGCTCACGCAGAGTCTTCTCGGCAGTATAAGCCATCGTATCGGCCGTATTCTTGGTCTCCACTTCTTCACGACGCTTGCTATCCTCGGCGGCGTGCGTCTCGGCATCCTTCTGCATCTTTCCCACTTCTTCCTTGCTCAATCCGCTGGAAGCGGTAATCGTTACCTTCTGCTCTTTGCCGGTACCTTTATCCGCCGCCTTGACGCTCAGGATTCCGTTGGCATCTATATCAAAGCTGACTTCAATCTGGGGCATTCCTCTAGGTGACGGCAGTATACCGTCAAGCATAAACCGTCCCAGTGTCCGATTATCGGCTGTCATCGTTCTCTCGCCCTGCAATACATGAACATCAACACTGGGCTGATTATCAGCCGCCGTACTGAATATCTGTGTCTTGGAGGTTGGGATGGTCGTATTGCGGTTGATAAGCGCCGTCATAACTCCACCCAGAGTTTCAATACCCAGCGTAAGCGGAGTAACATCAAGCAGCAGGACATCCTTGACCTCTCCTTTTAGTACACCGGCCTGAATAGCGGCGCCTATGGCTACCACTTCATCCGGGTTCACTCCCTTATGAGCCTCTTTGCCGAAGAACTCCTTAACCTTTTCCTGTACCATTGGCATCCTCGTCTGCCCGCCAACCAGAACCACCTCATCAATCTGAGCCGCCGTCTTGCCGGCGTCTGTCAGCGCCTGCTTGCATGGACCCAGCGTTTTTTCGACAAGGTCCATCACCAGTTGCTCCAGCTTGGCTCTGGTAAGCGTTATATTGAGATGCTTGGGACCACTGGCATCGGCGGTAACGAAGGGCAGATTGACATCCGTCTGCTGGACGGTAGACAGCTCACTCTTTGCCTTTTCGGCGGCCTCCTTGAGTCTCTGAAGAGCCATCTTATCCTGCCGCAGGTCTATTCCCTGGTCCTTCTTGAACTCGTCAACCAGCCAGTCCATAACCCTCTGGTCAAAATCGTCACCGCCCAGGTGGGTATCACCATTTGTAGACTTGACCTGGAAGGTTCCCTCGCCCAGCTCCAGGATGGATATATCAAAGGTACCGCCACCCAGGTCATAAACGGCAATGGTTTCGTCCTTTTTCTTATCCAGCCCATATGCCAGCGAAGCGGCCGTCGGTTCGTTTATTATCCTCAAAACCTCAAGTCCGGCTATCTTGCCGGCATCTTTGGTTGCCTGCCGCTGGCTATCGTTGAAATAAGCCGGCACCGTTATAACGGCTTCGGTAACCTTCTCGCCGAGATATGCTTCAGCATCCGACTTCAGTTTTTGCAAAATCATTGCCGATATTTCCGGGGGAGAATAGCTTTTCCCACCCATCTGGACATGGGTATCGCCATTACCCGCTTTTATCAGTTTAAAAGGCAGCAGTTTTTTATCAGCCTCTACCAAAGGCTCATCGAACTTACGCCCCATCAATCTCTTTATACTGAATATCGTATTATCCGGATTTGTAATCGCCTGGCGTTTGGCTACCTGTCCAACCAGACGCTCACCGTTTTTGCTGATGGCTACTACCGATGGTGTGATGCGGTTGCCCTCGGCGTTAGGTATAACCGTCGGCTCCCCGGCCTCCATCACCGCCAGCACCGAAAAGGTAGTACCTAAATCAATTCCAATTACCTTTGCCATGTTTTGTTTTCCTCCTTAGTTAGATGGTATTAAGATTTATTTTTTATTTTTTCTCCCCATTACCACTGCCAACGGCTACTGTTGCCGGCCGGATAACCCTATCACGCATCCTGTAGCCTTTTTTTAACTCCCTGACCACCACCCCCTCTTTGCCTCTGGCGCTCATCGCCGCTTCGTGCAGGTTCGGGTCAAACGGTTTCCCCTTCGCCTTAATCGGAGTAACACCCTGAGCCTCCAGAACGGTGTGAAACTTGCGCTCAATAAGCTTGATACCCTCTACCCAGGGGAGCTTTGACAGACGTGGTGGTATAGAACTTAACGCCCGCTCCAGGTCATCAAGGGCGGGCAGCAGATTGCAGATAAGCACAGAGTTGGCAAACTTTTTCATCTCCTCTTTTTCCTGCTCGCTGCGCCGCTTGTAGTTAATGAAGTCTGCTTTTACCCTCTGCCAGTTCTGCAGATGACTTTCCGCCTTAACCTTCTCTTCGCTCAAAACTTCCCTCAGAGCCTCTATATCTTCCAGTCCGATTAATTCTTTTTCCGATTGTTCTATTTCTTCAGGTTGTTTTTCTTCCTGCATCAACAATTACCCCTCGGGCTCTTTAATTTTCAACGGTTTGCCGGTCGGCGCCTGGCAGCTCCCTGCCGTACAGCTCAGCCACCAGCCGGCTCATCATTGAAACCATATAGCCGATGGTAGAAATGGTACGGGCATAAGGCATCCTGGTAGGACCGACTATACCTATCATACCAACCGCTTCATCAGACAGGCCATAGCGGCTGATAACAACGCTACAGTCCTGAATAGCCTCTTCCCTGTTTTCCTTGCCTATGACTACCTGAACATCATAATCATCAAATGCTTCAGACAGTATGATATCCATCAGCTTCCTCTGCTCTATCAATCCAACCAGGCCTGCTATCCGCTGGCCACCGGTATTAAACTCCGGTTGATTCATCAGGTAGTGCAACCCATCCAGGTAGGGTTCTTCATGTCTCCTGTTATCTTCAGTCTGCATTATTTTAAGCAGACAATCGGCTATTCGCTGTTCGGTGGCAGAAAGTTCATCTCCTTTAGCACTAATCTGCAAAGCCGACAATCCGGAATAGGCTTCGTTCAATCTAACGGAAATGGCTATTAATTCACTTTGAGAAATCGGCTTGTCAAAGTTTATTAGCTGTTGTCTCAGAATAGCACCGCGCAGTACGAGGACCACCAGTGCCAGGCAATCCTGCAGCGAAACAAGCTCCAGGTGTTTAAGCTTACAGGCCGGTGGTTTTGGCATCGTTATAACGGCTACATTCTGCACCCGCTGCGCCAGAAGCGTTACCGCCAGACCGAGCCATTCTTCAAGATTTTCTTCAACCTGGTGAAAAAGGTGATCTATCAGTCGCCTTTCCGCCACAGGCAGCTCTATATGGCTCAATGTACCCACATAATAACGATACCCCTTATCAGAAGGTATGCTGCCGGCGGCATGGTGCGGACGAATTATATAACCATCGCCTTCCAGAAATACCATTTCATTACGGATAGTCGCTGAGCTTACATCCAGTCCACTATCGCCGACAATGCTAGCCGATGATACCGGCACCGCCCGCGTGATATATTGCTTTGTTATAGACTTGAGTACTGTTGCCGTTCTTGGTTGCAACATCCCAACCTCCTGTTAGCAATCTAATGGTAAGACTGCTAATAACTCTTTAATCTATCATTTTTAGCCATTACTGTCAATAGATACCGCCTGTTTTTGTAAAACATTTGACACTGAAAAACATTAAATGTAGTATTTGGCAAACGAAAACCAAAAAACATGACAGGGATCTTTAAATGAGTACGCCTAAAATCATCGCAGTAGTTTTTTTAAGCCTGTTACTGGCTCTGGCGCTTTTCGTTTTCGGCTTCCTGTTCACAATGAAAATGACTGCTCTCAGCGCCAGCTATGTCAGTTCCCGCATCGATAGTCTGCCGGTGGCATCGCTGGTTGAAGAGGTAGAATTTGATGAGACTATAGAAAACAATCCAGAGCTGGTTAACCTTATTAAAAGCATTATCACAGAAAACGAAGCGGAGCTAAAGGAACGGATAGGCGAAACAATTCATATCATCTATGGCTATCTGAACGGGAAATCCGAAGACCTGGATATGGCTTTAGTGCTGAAAGATACTATCCTTGACCCGGACTTTACTATCTCTATTATAGAAAAAGCCGACCTCACCCCGCTGGTAAAGGAACTGGTTGCTGAAATGGTAGCTGAGGCAGAACTGCCCTACGGCTTATCAACCGAAACGCATATTGACGATATTGCACAGGATTTAGAACCATGGCTAAAGGAACAGACAACCGCTGCCATCCCGTCCATCTATGACTATACCCTGGGATTCAGCCAGAATACAGATATAGTAATCCAGCTGGAACCGGTTAAAGAAATCCTGAGAAGCAACCTGAGGCAGGATTTCCTGGACTCGCCGCCGCCGGAGTTTGCTGGACTATCCAGAACCGAGCTTGAGCATAAATTTGATGAAATCTTTAACGAATTTGCCAGTGATATCCAGTCAGCCATAGAGATAGATATGGAGCTGATGGACTCCGATATGCCATCGGATATCGCCGAATCACTGGCAGAAGTTGAGGAGGCGCTATCTGAATCCAGGATATATGTCGGCTATTTCAATACCGTCTACGGCTTACTTATCGGCTTTATAGTATTACTTATAGCCGCTATTATCCTTGTTTACCGGGAGGTGAAAGGCTCCAGCCGTATTCTGGGAGGTATTTTCCTTGGCTATGGCATCGTTAATCTAATAGCCGTTTCCATCGCCCGCGGTATAGCCAAAACAAAAATGACACAGCTTGATGACATTCCATCGTCCATCCAGACATGGCTTTTGCAGTTTACTACCAGCTCCCTGACACCGCTGCTCATACTGGCTGTTGTTCTTTTTATAACCGGAGCAGCCCTGCTGGCAATCTCCTTTTTCTATAAACGCAACCGGCCTCAAACAGGAACGTTTGAATAACTGTACCTCAGGGGTTCTGTTCCCAGCCTTAACCTTTTACGGCAGATATGCTATGCTTATACAGATTGGCTGGTTAGATTCAACACTACGCAATAGTTTGGAGTTATTCTATGAGACTACCGGGTATCGGCGAAATTATCCTTATCGTCATTGTTGCCGCCATTGTCATCTTGGGAGTTAAATTCTTCGGAACACCGCCGAAAAGAAAAAGGAGGCGGGTTGTAGAATATGAGGATGAGGATGAATATGAAGACGAAGAGGACGAGAAAGAGGCTGAAGACAAAAGAGTACTGAAAGCCCGCCGTTCCCGTCGTGCCCAGATTCTGGGTATAGTTGTCATCCTGGTTGGGGCTATTGTCATGTTATCCACCTTGACCATGGTCAAGTGGTTTTTCTGGGGACCGATAGGTGCCATTGCGCTTATAGCCATCGGCATCTTAACTATCTTTATTGCCAGACGCAGATAACTACAGAGGCAATTTAATAATCCTTGACACCCTGTATAGCCGATGATACACTTCATTCTGCCTCATATTCAAACTGACCCTCATCCTGAAAAGCAGGTTAATCTCATGAAAAAAGTAGGTATTGTCTATCACCCGCTAAACAAGGGAGCCCTTGTCTTAGCTCAGAAAGTGGCCGATTTTCTGGGCTCAAGTGGTGTTACCTGCTGGCTTTGCTCCGCCTGGGAAGGGCAACAGTTAAGCAAGCAGGTAACCGATACGGAGCTGATACTGACCATCGGCGGCGACGGCACTATATTACGTACCGCCCAGGCATTAGTTTCTCATTCAATACCCATAACCGGTATCAACATGGGCCGGCTCGGCTTTCTTACTGAGCTGGCTGCCAATGAAGCCATAGAGAAACTACCCGCCCTGCTGGCTGGCGAAGGCTGGATCGACGAACGGGCTATGCTTGAGGTTGAGTTTGACGGTAGCGAAGGGCAAACAGATAAGAAATTATTTGTTCTTAATGATGTCGTAATCGCCCGCGGCGAAATAGCCCGCATAATATCTGTTGAAGCCAGGATTAATGATGAACCGCTGATAACCTATAAAGCCGATGGCGTCATAGCCGCTACTGCTACCGGCAGCACCGGCTATTCGCTGGCTTGCGGCGGCCCGATACTGCACCCGCAGGCTCTGCAATTCCTGCTGGTACCGATAGTGCCCCACCTCAGCCTTGGCAATGCACTGCTGCTGCCATCGGAAGCTATAGTCAAGCTGCGGGTGGGCACAATACACAAGGCAGTGCTGAGTGTTGACGGCCATATAAGCCTGCCTCTGGCTGGCGGCGATGGCATAACGATAAAACGCAGCAAGGTAATAACAAGATTCTTGAGAACAAGCCCCAGAGATTCTTTCTACACTACGCTGGAGCAAAAATTGAAAGGTTAAATATATGGCAAACAAAGTTGAAAAAGCCACAATACGCGATGCCACCCAGATACACAGGTTAATTAATCATTTTGCTGACAAGGGCGAAATGCTACCCAGGCCTCTGAGCGAAATCTATGAGAACATAAGGGACTACTTTGTCATCAGGCAGGGGGAGCAGGTGATTGCCTGTGCCGCATTGCATGTCAACTGGGAAGACCTCGCCGAGATAAAATCACTGGCGGTTAGCGAAGAGTACCATAAACACGGCATTGGCGACCTGATGGTTGATGCCTGCCTGGAAGAAGCCGGCGAGCTGGGTATAGCCACCATTTTTTGCCTGACCTATACCCCGGACTTCTTCGTTAAATGCGGCTTTATCCAGGCAGAAAAAACGGAGTTGCCCCATAAGGTCTGGGGGGAATGCTACCGTTGTCCCAAATTTCCCAACTGCGATGAGTCAGCCCTTATCTATAAAATCGGGAAGAAGGTTTAGCTGTTGGAGGAGACTCTATCCAGCCAGGAAATCTATAGCGGACGGATACTAAAGCTAAGGGTTGACGATGTCAGGCTGCCCAATGGTCGTCAGACCAAGCGTGAGATTATTGAGCACAGTGACTGCGTGGCTATCGTGGCTATTGATGCCGATGATAATGTTTTGCTGGTAAAGCAGTTCCGCAAGCCGGTGGAAAAGGAGCTGCTGGAGATTCCGGCCGGCTGCATAGAAGACGGCGAGGAAGCGGATACTGCGGTCAGCCGCGAGATGCGGGAGGAAACCGGCTACCGGCCGCAGAAGATTGAGAGGCTGGGCGGTTTTTATTCTACGCCCGGTTTCTGCACCGAATACCTGCACCTCTACATGGCTAGCGACCTTGTCCCGGGTGAGCTGCATGCCGAGGATACAGATGACATTGAGCTGGTTCGGGTGCCTTTACGCCAAATTGCCGGGCTTATCTCCTCCGGCACTACCTGCGATGCCAAGAGTATCGCCGGCCTTCTTCTCTACCTGACGACAAAGAAATCCGGCTGATGCTAGCCGAGTTGACCCGATAACTGCCTGCCGCCCATAACATGCAGGTGGAGATGCGGCACCAGCTGCCCGCCCTGCTTGCCGCAGTTTATCACCAGACGGTAACCGGTTCCGGATATGCCCTCATCCCTTGCCAGTTGATTGGCAACGCCGACCATATGCCCCATCAGGTGGGCTTCTTTCTCGGTTAAATCGGCCAGAGAGGTGAAGTGTTCTCTGGGGATGACAAGCAGGTGCACCGGTGACTGTGGATTTATATCACGGAAGGCTATAACCTTTTCATCCTGATAGACGATATCGCTTGGTATTTTACCGGATACGATGTGGCAAAAAATACAATCCATTTTTTTCTCCACTATGCCCATCCTTTTCTATAGCTGGCTTTACCCTGAATAAACAGGTCGCCGCCATAGATATCATTGGCGACAATAGCCGGAAATCCCTCCAGTTCAAGTTGCATAATAGCCTCGGCAGCCAGGTCGGGGTAGGCAATTACCTTTGCCTTTTTAATGGCTTTTGAAAGCAGGGCGCCGGCGCCGCCGATGGTGACAAAATAGACAGCCCGGTGCTTTTTAATAGCCTCTCTTACTTCCTGCGAGCGGTTGCCCTTGCCTATCATAGCCCTCAATCCGATGTCCAGTAGAGGTGGCGTGCAGATATCCATGCGGCTACTGGTGGTGGGTCCGGCAGAGCCGATAATCTGCCCCGGGCGTGCCGGGGAAGGACCCATATAATACAGTGTCTGCCCTTCAAGGTTGA
>DAOWJL010000044.1 GCA_030640385.1 Dehalococcoidia bacterium
TCAAAAAGTATAACCTATGAAAATATTTCAGAAATGTCCACTATATTGGGCTGGGAAGCCCACCTTATGGTAAATGAGCCGGAAAAGTACCTGGCAGGTTTTAAGAAAGCCGGGGCACAAAAGGTGGTCTTCCATTATGAAGCCACCCAACAACCTCTTAAAGTTATTTCTCAGGCCAGAGGACTGGACCTCATGGTCGGGATGGCAATAAATCCCGATACCCCTATATCAAACATTCTATCTCTGGTTGATGATTTAGACAGTGTGCTTTTCCTATCCGTCTACCCCGGTTTCTACGGCAAAGAGTTCATACCCGAAGTTCTGCAGAAAATTATCGAATTCCGAACTACTGTTCCTTATAAAGAAACCGGCATAGATGGTGGCATCAAGGAGAGTAATATCGCCATGGTTGCCAAATGCGGCGTTGATTTTATATATGTCGGCAGTGCCATATTCCTGCAGGATAATCCCGGAGAAAGCTACAATCAGCTGGCAAAGTTAGCCGGATAGGTTCTATTTCTCTTTTAAAATCTTCTCAACCTCATCCACCATATGCTTAGCGGTCAGGCCAAATTTCTCGTATATTGTCTTATACGGAGCCGAAGCGCCAAAACGGTCAATACCGATGGCGACACCCGCATCGCCGGCATATTTCTTCCAGCCCAGCGTTGCCGCCGCTTCAATGGAGACGCGCACTTTTATATCGGGTGGCAGTACACTCTTTCTATATTCTTCCGGTTGTGCGTCAAACAAATCCCAGGATGCTAAAGAAACAACACTGGCGGCAATGCCTTTTTTCTGCAGTATCTTACCTGCCTCAAGGGCGATGTGTAACTCGGAGCCGGTGCCGATAAGTATAACCTGTGGCGATGGTGAAGCCTGCCACAGAACATAACCACCATGCTGCACGCCGCTTGCCGGTGCTAACTCTTTCCTGTCCATCACCGGCAACTTCTGACGGGTAAAAATGAGGGCTGTCGGTCCCAGCCGGTTTTCAAGCGCTATCTTCCAGGCTTCTACGGTTTCGGTGGCATCGGCGGGTCTTATAACCGTTAGATTGGGGATTGCCCTCATACCTGCCAGGTGCTCAACCGGCTGGTGCGTCGGGCCATCCTCCCCCAGGCCAACAGAATCATGGGTAAAGATATATATCACCCTCTGCCTCATCATTGCCGCCAGCCGTACCGGCGGACGCATGTAATCATAAAATATAAGAAATGTTGCTGTATACGGAATAATACCGCCATGCCGTGCCATACCACCTGCTATACAGCCCATAGCATGTTCACGCACACCGAAATGTAGATTATGGCCACGGTAATTCTCTATGCCGAAGTGGCCCTTTTCTTTCAGAATCGTCTTTGTAGAGGGAGCCAGATCCGCCGAGCCGCCAACCAGAGAATGTAACCTTGGTGATATTATATTCATTATCCGCCCCGAGTCTTCTCGTGTAGCTATGGGCTTATCCTCTGGCAGAAATAAACTATCTAAATCACTATCCCAGCCAACGGGTAAATCTCCGCTTAAGTCTAATTCCAGTTGTCTGGCGGCATCAGGATAGGCATTGCTATAAGCCTTCATTTTATTCTGCCATTCTGCCTGCTGCTGTCTGCCCCTTTCCTTTGCCCGGTGAAAATGGTTGAGAGCTTCTTGTGGAATAGTGAAAGGTTCCTCATAATGCCAGCCCAGTTGCTTTTTAGCCAGTGCCACCTCTTCTTCTCCCAGCGGCTCACCGTGAGCCGAGCCGGTACCCGCCTTGTTAGGGCTGCCATAACCGATGACCGTCCGGCAGATTATAAGGCTGGGTCGGCTTTTTTCGGATTGAGCAATGCGTATCGCTGAGTCCACGGCGGTTATATTCATGCCATCTATAGGCCCAATAACATGCCAGCCATAACCTTTGAATCTCTGGGCTACGTCCTCTGTGAAAGTTATGTCTGTGTTGCCTTCAATGGATATGTTATTGTCGTCGTAAAGATAAATGAGCTTGCCCAACTTCAGTGTCCCGGCCAGAGATGCCGCCTCCGACGAAACACCCTCCATCATATCCCCATCGGAACAAATAGCATATGTGTAGTGGTCTATCACTTTATGCTCGGGGCGATTGTAGTGCTCCGCCAGCCACCTTTCTGTTATAGCCATACCCACTCCGTTGGCAAATCCCTGCCCCAGTGGCCCGGTGGTTACATCAACACCGGTGTCGAAGCCATATTCCGGATGTCCGGGTGTTGAACTGCCCCACTGGCGGAAGTTCTTTATTTCTTCAAGGGGCAAGCTATATCCGGTGAGGTATAGGAGACTATAGAGCATAGCCGATGCGTGTCCCGCTGAGAGTATAAAACGGTCCCTGTCAATCCAGTTCGGATTTTCAGGGTTGTGCTTTAGAAAACGGTCCCATAGCACATAAGCCATGGTCGCCGCACCCATGGGCATCCCCGGGTGCCCAGATTTAGCCTTCTGCACCGCATCTACAGCCAGAAATCGCAGCGTGTTTATGCAAAGCTCATCAAGTGTCATAAAGTCGTTCTCCAAAGGTATTGTTTCAGGCAATTCTATAACACTACCTGCTCTTTTTCAAATAACTACTGCCACCCCCTTGATGATTTGCCACAGATGGCATAGAATAGTAAAAACAACTGATATACATGATAAACTTTCCTTAATACCACCTTCTTCCATTTGGAGGTTATTATGAACCTTGAATATCTTAAATCATATATAGAGCTTATAAAGCTGGGTAACTTCTCGGAAGTAGCCAAGAAGTTTTCCTTAAGTCAACCGGCGGTATCCTTTCAAATACAGAAACTGGAGCATGACCTCGGGGCTCGCCTTATCAACCGTGGGCAGAAAAATATAACCCTGACTGATGCCGGAAAGCGACTACTTGAATTTGCCACTATCGTAACCAATGAGTCAGACCGCCTCCTGAAAGACCTTGACAGAATAAGGCAGGAAGTAACCGGCGAGTTGATTATAGCCGCCAGTACCATCCCCAGTGAATTTCTACTGCCCTCCATCCTGAATGAATTCATAAAGCTGCACCCGGCAGTAAGAGCCAAGGTGGAGACCCGCGATTCTCTTTCCACTTTGGCCGGGTTACAGGATGGTACCTATGGAGTATGCTTCTGTGGCACAGCACCGCCTCAGAGCCAGGGCCTCGAGTCATTCAAGATAGCCGAAGATGAAATTGTGCCTATCGTCTTTCCAGACCACCCGCTTGCCAAGAAGAGCCACATATCCTTCACCGAACTGCAAGGGGAACCCCTCATCTTCCGCGATGAAACCTCAGGCACACAGAAAAGCCTTGAAGCACTATTGTCTAAAGCCGGTTTTAATCTCCGATTATTGACTCCCCGCCTGGTGCTTAGTAATACACAAGCCCTGGTCTCAGCGGTGGAATCCGGCGTTGGTATCGCATTCGTCTCTGATCTGGCAATTAAAAAGAGCCTTGAGCTGGGATTGGTCAGAAAACTCACACTGGAAAACCTGAAGCTACGGCGAGATTTTTACTGCATCTATCATAAAGAAAAGCTGGAATCACGGTTGTTTAAAGAATTTCTGACTTTCGTGCAGATGAAGGCACCTATAGTAGTATAATTTAAATAAAGGGGCGCTTGACTTTTATTTGTTATGATGCCTTAACGCTTCTTATCCCTGTCTGACCCCGCCTCCGCCTCGATACTCTTATGTTTAGCCGGTACTATGGTATTACAGAATAGCTCTACCACCTCAGGATCGAATTGTGTCCCGGCACAGCGCCTCAATTCTTTTATAGCTTCTTCCATTGATAGTTGTTCACGATAAGGCCGTGGTGAAGTCATAGCGTCATAAGCATCGGCTACCGATAGAACACGGGCTTCAAGCGGTATCTGTTCACCCTTCAAACCTGCAGGGTAACCGCTGCCATCGTAGTGTTCATGATGATGCAGTATAATCGGCAGGCAGTTAGCCAGGTCAATTACATGTCTTAATATTTCTACTCCGAGCTTGGGGTGCCCTTTAATAGGCTTCCATTCTTCGTCGGTTAGAGGCTCCTTTTTGTTAAGTATAGAATCGGGCACACCCATTTTACCGATGTCATGTAATAAACTGGCGGCACGTATGTTGTTCACCTTGTCCTGAGGCAGATTAAGTTTCTCCGACACTGCCACTGCGTACTCACTGACCTTCCTGGAATGACCATAGGTATAACTATCCTTGGCATCAACAGTAGCCGCCAGAGCATAGATTATACTCAATGCCCTTGGTTTTGACTCAAGCTCAATGCCGATGAGGGATGTCTTGGGTTTCAAGACATCCGATGATAGACACGTGCGGTTTCTGCCAGACTGTTTTGCTCGGTAAAGAGCGGCATCCGCCAGACCTATTACTTCCTCTTTCATTATTCCATCATTAGGCCAGTTGCCCACACCCAGGCTGGCGGTTATCGGCATCGCCCGTGAACTCGTCTTCGATTCTATAGTTTTGCGAATACGCTCGGCAACCTTATAGGCATCGTCAAGACGTGCCTCGGGTAAAATTACGGCGAATTCCTCACCACCATAACGGAAAGCAAGGTCTATGTTCCTTATAGAGTTTTCAAGATAGCGACCCACCTTTCGCAGAACCTGGTCTCCAGCCAGATGACCATAGATATCGTTATACGCCTTAAAAAGGTCTATATCCAGCATTATCAATGAGAATGTGCCACCAAAGCGTGAACCACGGGCAATTTCCTGCTCTATCCGCTCATGGAAGCTACGATGATTATAAAGCCCCGTCAACTCATCGGTATTTGCTCTCGTTTTTGCCTGTTGGTAGAGCTGTGCATTTTCTATTATAACGCCAGCCTGGTTGGCAATTCCGGCTATTAACTGCATATCCTCATGAGAATATGGACCACCCGATTCTTTTTTACCCAGAGCCAGTATACCGATCAATTTATCCCGGCTCTTAAATGGGTAAAATACCCCGAAACCGGATTTTTCCAGTTGTTCCTTCTCTGACTGCCACAATCCCTTAAATTCGGTAATACTATCTATCTTTTCCACATAGAGGGGGCTAGCCCGCTTATCCAGCCAGGCTATAACAGGATTATCCGGGTTCAGGCTAATTTCGCTATTAGGTTCATTATCTGACCCGGGATAAGCATAGTGTACCTTAAAATCCCCGCTTTTATCATCCTGAAAAAGTAGTTCGCTCTTGCTAACGTGCAGTGTACCGGTTATTGAAGGTAGCAGTTCTTTAGCCAGTGCATCCAGGTCAAGAATATTGCCCATTTTATCATTAAAACTAAGCAATGCTCGTCTGTAATCATAGGTTCGTCTGTAGAACAGCCGGTCTATATTCCTCTCAACCAGGTTTGAAATGGGACGGGCTGCTATTATAAGCAGTAGTATAAAAAGGGTAGACAGTGAGACAGTGAGTATCATCGGCTTTTCGGCAAAGAATGTATAACCGAATGTAATGTAGAGTGCAGCTACTCCTACGATAAAACCTACCAGGATAAAGTATGATAATCCTCTCCTTGCCACCAGTCTTATATTAAGTAGATGTAACCTTGAAATGGCATAGCTTATGATCAAGGCATTGATAAGGCTACCCATATGGTCAAGTGGTAATCCAGCCAGGGCTGGTATTCCATTTGTCAATGTAAGAAGTGCCAGGACACTCCAACCGGCTAGAAGGTACATCGTCCGGTTTCTATCGATAGGGTCGGTTGAACTGCGATATTTTCTTATTAACTGAACAAATATTGCGCCTGCATAGATAAGCATAAAAGCCATAAGAAAATACAATGAAGCGCCTAGTTCGTGATATAGCGTACCATCGGTTACATATGAATACTCTATTATATTGCCGCTGAAGGCAAAGACGGCCAAAAGCACCAGAATAATATAACCGATATACAACCCCCTCCCACCCGTCTGGTTGGTATAGGATCGGACAAAATGGTAGTAAGCAATAAGAGTCCATACCAGGGCTACCACCAGAATCTGGTTCCATAACAATGTTTGCTCTGCGCGAACACCATCAAGGTGCAGCATGAAAGAACTGAAGCTCCAGAAAGCAGCGATACCGACATAAAAAGCGAATATCTTGTTCGCCCTTCTCTGGACCTGCTGTAAGATGAAGACGAGAAGGATAAAATAGAATATACAGGTGACCAGCGGTATTGCAGCCCATATATTCAACCTGCTCTCCTTATTTATCCTTGTTTGTTAGCTAGTTTATGTATTGTTTATGATATATTATGTATTGTTAGGTTATTATGACCAATAGTTCATACCTTGTCAATAATGCGAAGTAGTACCAATAGTACTATTGGTACTACTTATCTAAATATAGATAGACGGTAGCATAAATACTACCGTCTATCCGAAATGTAAGTTTATAGCCTGTAATGATTTGGCTGATTAGGCCTCTACTTTCTCTCTTTCCACTTCTTCCCCTGTTTTCACCGTTACCTTTCTCTTCACGCTGACCAGGAACTTTACGGTTTCATCAGATGGATTGAGGTGTGGTGGCTTTAAATGCGCCAGGTCGGCACCATCTGCTCTCTGTTTTAGTTTATAGGCTTTAAAGGCATCCTCAGGCAAAAGGGTGACTTCCAGTGGCTTCAAGCCGGTAAAGGATTCCATCTCGGTATATGGCGCATCCAGCTTCTTTAGCTCTTCGTGCACCATCTCAGAGACCCGTTCGGCAATTACATAACCGTTTTCTTTTGGCTCAATATACAGGTGCAGTATTGGTTTCTCGCCGACCTCCTTGCGTACTACCCAGTCTTTATAAGAAAACCCGGTGTTTTCTATCGCCTGCCAGATAATTTTCTCTGACAATCTGGTGAAACCGGCAACATCAATCTGGTCATCGACGCGGGAAATGAACTCCATCTGGGGTATGTCTATATCAAGCTGTTCATTGCGCAGCGATATTATCCTGACCATATGCCCGAGCCTATATCTTATAAAAGGGCCGCCATGGAAACTGGTAATTACAAGTTCATAGTTACCCGGTTTTAATTCATTCATCAAAAGTGTTGATGGCTGATAAGATTCGTCCTCTCTGGACTTGATTACTTCTTTTTCCGGTATAAACTCAAACAAATTGAGGTTGGGTACAAAAGTCATACCTTTATAATCCCACGTTTGCATAGCAACAAAAACCGCCTCGGTACAACCATGAAAATCGAGTGCGTACTTGCCCCACATTTCCTTGATTCTTTCTTTATATACGGAGCCATCTATGCCAAAGGTAACCAGGCCTTTTATTGACCACAGGTCTTTTGGCATTAACTGACGCCGAGCCAGCTTACTCTTAGCCAGTCCTTTCAGTAAGCGCAGCATGGTTCTGGGCTTGCGAATCAATGATCTCAAACTTGTTCCATTTTCGCCCTGCTGCCCGAAACGCTCACCTATAGCCACGGCAACGCTTGACATGGCAATTGTCATATCCAGCCCCTGAGATAAAGCCATTTCAAAGCCCTTCTTTATCCGTTCTTCGAAAGACATCATTTCCGATTCCTCTATGGATGGCAGCGAATTAAAA
>DAOWJL010000048.1 GCA_030640385.1 Dehalococcoidia bacterium
AATTGCCTATCTGGTACCGGCTATACTGGTTCAGGAAGGCAACCCCAGAGATATTCAGTCGCTTGCAGACCTAGCTCAGCCGGGAATTGAAGCCGGTATTGGCGCTCCGGAAACGGTCTGCGTCGGCTTGTACGCCTATGAGATACTGGAGCATAATGGTCTCATTAATGATATAAAAGAGGCGGGAACTATTGTTACCCATGCAGAGAGCTGCTCTAAAACCGCCAGTCTTATCGCTTTAAAATCGTTAGATGCCGTTCTGGGCTGGCGTGTTTTCTCTGAATGGCACCCGGGTTCAATAGATGTCGTCTATCTACAACCGGATCAGCTTACGCGGCTGGCTTATATCCCCGGGGCAATATCAACCTTTAGCGAAAATGAGGAAAGTGCCCGGAGATTCCTGGATTTCCTGGTTTCAGCCGATGGGCAGCAGATTTTTAACAAGTGGGGCTACATCACCACCGAAGACGAAGCCAGACAGTATGCCCCCAATGCCGAGATTGGCGGTGAATACAAGCTTCCCGATACTTATGAACCACTGGTAAAATAGAATCCTTCTGGAGTGGGTTTTTATGTCTAGATTATTAAAGGGTGTTGGCGGCGACAGGGCTTTCAAAGGGGCAACGATCAGTGCCCTCGTCCTGCTAGCCATCTTTTTCATCGGCATTATAGTATCAATGCTTGCCTACACAGACTGGGATACCTTTATCTCGGCACTGCTGTCCGAAGAAATCCTGTTTGCCATCAGGTTAAGCCTGATTACAGCCACTATAGCCACTGTCATCGCTATACTGATAGCCATCCCGGTAGCCTATGCCATCTCATACGCAAAGTTCCCGGGCAAGGATCTTGTTGATAGTCTACTGGATCTGCCTATCGTCATCTCTCCGGTGGCACTTGGTGCCGTGCTGCTTGTCTTTTTCAGCACTCCGCTGGGTAACAGCATCGATGATAATATAATGAAATTCGTTTTTGCCGTACCCGGTATCATCCTGGCTCAGGTGGTCGTCGTCAGCGCTCTGGCTATCAGACTGCTCAAGTCCACTTTTGACAGCATCGACCCAAGGTACGAGCAGGTAGGCAGGACACTGGGTTTAAGCAAAGCCAGGGCATTTATAAAGGTTACGCTACCACTGGCGAAAGATGGATTAATCGCCGCCACTATTTTGACCTGGGCCAGGGCAGTTGGTGAATTCGGGGCAACCGTTACCCTTGCCGGAGCTACAGCCATGAAAACGGAAACACTGCCCGTTGCCATATTCCTCAATCTGGCTTCCGCCGATGTAGAGAAGGCTATAGCCGTTATCTTTCTGCTGGTAATAATTTCCGTCATAGCTCTGTTTATTATGAGAAAAATCACGAAAAGAAGATATCAGATATGATAGAGGTTAAAGACCTTTCCATAGATTTGGGCGAGTTCCACCTGAAAGACATAAACCTGTCTATCGGTGACGGGGAATACTTCGTCATCCTGGGACCAACAGGAGCCGGCAAGACCGTCCTGCTGGAATGCATAGCCGGGCTTCATAAAATAAAACAGGGAGAGATATGGGTAAACGGGGACGATATTACTCACCTGCCGCCGGAGGAAAGAAAAATAGGCTACGTACCTCAGGATTATGTATTATTCCCCTTTCTAAGGGTGGCTGATAACATCACCTTTGGCTTAAAAGAGGCAAAGTATACAAAAACAGAAATAAAGGAGCGGGTCAACACCCTGGCCAGTCTAATGGCTATAACCCATTTAATTAACCGCGATACACGCTCCCTGAGCGGTGGCGAAAAGCAGAGGGTAGCCCTGGCTCGCGCCCTGGCGCTTTCGCCAAAAATTCTACTGCTTGATGAACCGCTGGGCGCTCTGGACCTGCAATCTGCCAAATATTTAAGACTGGAATTGAAGCGAATTCACGACGAACTGGGGATTACCACCATCCACATCACCCATGACCAGACAGAGGCTGAGGAGATAGCCGATAGACTTGGTGTTCTTAATATGGGCGGATTAGAACAGGTGGGTATGCCGGACGAAGTGTTCTTTTACCCCGGTAATGAGGCGGTTTCCGATTTTATCGGCTCACCCAACATCCTGGAATGTGATTACTGCAATTCCCTGGGACAGGGATTGATGGAAGTTGATTGTGGCGGGTTACGTATCGTAATACCCCACGACGGCAATTCCATAGAAAGGATTTCCCTGTTCCCGCGCGATATCTACATCTCCAATACCCAGCCACCCGGGCCGCATATGAACCGCTTCAAGGGGGTAATAACCGAAATAAAAACCTCCGGCACAACAGAAAGGCTTTCGGTGAAAGTAGGAGATAAAACCCTGCAGACAGAAATACCCCGTGATATCTCTGAAGATATGGATTTGATAGTCGGTAAAGAGGTATTTCTAATATTGAAGTTGAAAAGAATAAAGGTCTATGAATGCAAATGCAACCACAATGAGAGTAAAAAACCATCCTAGCATTGCAGGGGGAGAAAATGAAGGTAATTGACGATTTGATTTCAAGCCTTGATAAAGACGGCGTAGTGCAAGAAGTCTATTCCTGCGTCCTGTGGACGGCGGTAATGACCCGACACTGGGGGCTTGCCTCCAGCTTTCGCCAGGAGCACCCCTGCCACGGTAGAATAAGAGGTGTAGGTGAGATGCGCGGTAAGCCGGCTATAGAGCTGGCGGAATACGCCCTATCCGACAACCTGCTTGAGGCGTCCATTGGTATGGCTACCATAAACTCACTTGTAGATGTCGATGAGGCAAAGTGTTCCGATGTCAACGCCGGTGATATACTGGCTGAAAAAGGAAGGGGGAAGAACATCGTCGTCGTCGGTCATTTCCCCTTTACCGAGAAGCTCAAAAAGGTAGCCAAAAAGCTATGGATTCTGGAACAGAAGCCTCGCGATGAAGACCTGCCCGCCGAGGCAGCCGAAGATATACTTCCCCGGGCTGATGTTATCGGGCTGACGGGAACCTCGCTTATAAACCATACCTTTGAAGATTTGATGAGTTTATGTAAAAATAAATTCGTTGTTATGGTTGGCCCAACCAGCCCGCTATCACCGGTCTTATTTGACTACGGCGTGGATGTTATCAGCGGGATAAGGGTAGTCCGGCCCGAAAGAATGCTTGCCTGCATCACCGAAGGCGCTATGTTCAGGCAGATAGAAGGCCTGCAATATCTGAGTATGAAGAAATAGGAAGCAGGCTCAGCCTGGTGACAGTTGCAACATTACGAAAGAAGGTGGGGCTTGGCTGAACATACGAAAATAGAAACCGTTAAAAGAGGGGGTTCAATGCCGGGTGAAGCCATAACTCTTAAAGAGGCTTTTAGCATCCACCCCGGTGAGGTAATAAGCCTGGTTGGCGCCGGCGGCAAGACGACGCTTATGTCGGCTCTGGCTAAGGAATTATCCGGTGACAATGAATCAGTCATTACAACCACCACCACAAAGATCCTTGACTGGCAGGCATCCGGGGATATTCTTATCGTAGAGAAGGAAGAGGGCAAAATACTGGACTCCCTGCCCCGGATGTTGAAAGAATACAGGCATATCACCTTAGCCAGCGAGAGATTATTGACGAAGGGAAAATTAAATGGAATCAGCCCGCAACTGGTAATCCGTATAGCTGAGCTGAAACAGGTAGATTATATAATCATAGAAGCCGACGGGGCAGCCAAGAAACCGTTAAAAGCACCCAATGCCACCGAGCCGGTAATCCCGCAGAACACGACACTGGTGATAGCCGTAGTTGGTATTGATTCCCTGGGTTTAAAACTAACCGGGGAAAATGTCTTCCGCCCGGAAATAGCTTCCAGGTTAACAGGCTTACCGCCGGGGGGGGTCATTTCGACAGATACCATAACCATCCTGATAACCCATAGCGAGGGCATAACCAAGGGAAGCCCGGCCAATGCCAGGATCATCCCCATCATCAACAAGATGGACCTGGCAAAAGACAGCACAGAAGCCGAGGCTCTGGCTTACAAGATTCTGGGGGCGGGACATCCCGGTATAGAGCGGGTTGTGCTGGGTCAACTTCAATCTGTTGAGCCTGTCGTGAATATTATTCAGGCGCCACGAAAATAACCTTTTTAAATAAAAAAATTACACAAGAGGAGTATAAGATGCAGGATGATATATACAGGGAAATAACAAGAATCAGGGATGAAGGAGGCGAAGTGGCACTGGCGACTGTTATCTCAGCCAGTGGTTCTACTCCCAGGGAAGAAGGTGCCAAGATGCTGGTCAGACCCGATGGCAGCATAATAGGCACCGTCGGTGGCGGCAGTATAGAATTGCAGGTAATCAAGGAAGCCATCGAGGTGATAAAAAAAGAGAAACCGAAGCACCTTTGTTACCGCCTGAAAGAAGGCGACGAACTGGGAATGATATGCGGCGGTGACGTGGAGGTTTTTGTCGAACCCATAGTATCAACTCCCACCCTGTTCATCCTCGGTGGTGGCCATATATCCTTCACCCTGGCCAGGATAGCCAAACTTTTGGGTTTTAAGATAGTGGTCGTTGATGACCGCCCCGAATACTCCACCACCCAGAGGTTCCCCGAGGCAGAAAAGGTCCTTGTTGTCGGTTATGATAAAGCATTCTCCGAGCTAAAGGTGGATAAATCCGGCTATGTGGTAATCATAACTCACGGCCATAAGGGCGATGCGGCGGCGCTGGAGGGGGCGCTGTCCACCGAGGCCAGATATATCGGTATGATAGGCAGTAAAACGAAAAACGCATCCGTCTACGCACGCCTGAAAGCCAAAGGGATAACCCAGCAGCAGCTGGACGGGGTGCATGCCCCCATCGGACTGAGCATACACGCCCAGACGCCTGAGGAGATTGCGATAAGTATCCTGGCCGAGATTATACAGGTGCGCCGGTCTATCTAAGGAGGAATCAGTAACCGACACCTTTTATATAATCCCTGGGGGTGACCATTCTGCCGTTATAGACATATGTCTCCGAGTTGCCTGTTATCACTATGGTATCGGTTTCAATTTCCCCAGCCGATACCTCTCCCAGCGTGGTAATGAGAACTTTTTCCTGCTCGGTTGTGGCACCGGTAACAATACCAACCGGGGTAGCAGCCTCTCTATAGTTTAACAATGTCTTGATAGCTTCTGCTACCCGCTTGCCCCCAACCTTCCCCCTGGGATTATAAAGCACGACCACGAAATCGGACTCGGCGGCTGATATAAGCCGTCTTTTTATACTGCTCCATCCGATAGCCCGGTCGGCGAGGCTGATTACGGCAAAGTCATACCCCAGCGGCGAACCCAGCAGCGAGGCGGCGGCGCTGGCTACCGTTACCCCCGGGATTACTTCCACTTCTAATTTAAAGCCTTTTTCCCTGAGACAGCTGAAAAAAGTGCTGGCGAAAGCATAGATACCGATATCACCGGTGCTGACCACAGCCACATCCCTTCCCTGCCGGGCTTTCTCTACCGCCATCACGGCGCGCTCGACAGGGGTCATCTCACCGGCTACTATCTCTTTGCCGATAACAAGCTTCCATAACAGGTCCAGACAGGTCTTATGACCGATAATCACCTGCACATTTTTCAGCACCTTTGCCGCCCGGGGTGTTATATTATCCCGACTGCCGGGGCCAATGCCAACCAGATATATCTTACCATCCATTTTCTATAGCCATAGCATACTTCGGCAGTGTTACCAGCGTCAAGAAATCACAATTTGACGGGGCAACAGCCTCCGTGTCATACTTTAATGTTGCATCCGAATTTGCAGCAATCAGCCTGAAATATACAGAGATGAAGATAAAAAGTTCCGCCTTTGTATCGGCGATTCTGCTGGCTGCCGGTGAATCAAAGCGTATGGGTAAGCCCAAATTGTTACTACCGCTTGGTAATGGCACCGTTCTGGGGAATACCGCTGATAATCTGTTGAGCTCCAGCGTGGATGAGGTCATCGTAGTACTGGGGGCTAATACCCGGGAAACAAAAAGGGCAATAGCCGATAAAGCAGTTAAGATTATTATTAATCCGGATTACAGGCAGGGTATGAGCACCTCCCTGATTAGCGGGCTGAGGCAGGTTGACCACCGGGCGCAGAGGGTTATGGTCGCCCTCTCTGACCAGCCACTTATAGATAGAAAGACCTATAATAAATTGATTCAGGAATCGCTTAACTCGGATAGTGGTATAGTCGTGCCCACGCATAAATCAAGAAGGGGCAATCCTATCATTTTTAACATAAGTTATAAAGATGAACTGCTGCAACTTAAGGGCGATATCGGCGGCAGAGAGCTGTTAAAGCGACATCCCGATGACATACTTGAGGTTACCGTCGATTGCGAAGGTATCTATATAAACCTCAACACGATGGATGACTATAAGTCAGCTTTAAATTAAAGAGAAAAGAGGAGTAATAGACGGATGCTAAAGAAAGTCAAACTGGAAGAAGCCATCGGCATGACCATTGGCCATGATGTAACCAAGGTTATTCCCGGCGAGTTCAAAGGAGCCGCCTTCTGCCGGGGGCACATATTAAAAAAGGAAGATATCCCCGAATTGCTCAGTATGGGCAAGGAGCATATCTATATCATAGAGGAGGAAGAAGGGGAAGTCCATGAAGAAGAAGCCGCCCTGCGTATAGCCAAAGCGGTAGCCGGCCCGGAGATGGAAATAACAAAGCCACGAGAAGGCAAGGTGAATATAAAATCCGATATCTTTGGATTGTTGAAGATAAACAAGTCCTTACTGAAAGAGGTCAACTCTATCCCTGATATTTCACTGGCTACGTTACATGAAAACACGGTTTGCCAGCCAGGGACGATTTTTGCCGGAACCAAGATTATCCCTCTATATACATCCGAAGCCAGGCTTAAAAAAATCGAGGAACTGTGCCAGAGTAAAGGCACTGTATTCCAGGTTATCCCTTTCAAAGAGAAGAAGGTGGGTATCGTCATCACCGGTAATGAAATATACAAGGGTAGAATAAAGGACAAATTCGGCGATTATATTAAAAACAAGGTAGAGCCGCTGGGCTCAATAATAAACCACCAGACCATAGTCCCCGATGACGAGGATCTTATTGCCAAGGGTATTCTGGAGATGAGGGATAAGGGTTCCGAGGTTATATTCGTCTGTAGTGGATTGTCCATAGACCCGGACGACGTATCCGTTGAGGGTGTGGAAAGGAGCGGAGCAAGGATAATTTCCTACGGGGCGCCGGTTATGCCGGGTGCCATGTTTCTATTTGCCATGCTTGGTGATATCCCCATCCTTGGCGCTCCGGCAGCGGTAATCTTCAACAAGGCTACTATAATTGATGTCATCCTGCCCCGGGTTCTGGCCGGCGAACAAATATCAAGGCAGGATATTATCGACATGGGTCATGGCGGCCTGTGCCTCGACTGTTCTGCCTGTATCTACCCCATCTGCCCCTTCTGCAAGTAGATAATAATTATATTTTTCAGTACCGGGTAAAGGGCATCTGGTTTCGTAAAATCACCCGTCATTGAGCACACACCTCTGCTTATCCTGAAATTATGGCTATTTTATATCAAAAAGAGGAAAGGTAATCCAAAAAGACTTGACAAAAAGAGAAAAGGATGTTTTAATACGGAAGTAGGAAACCTATTTCCGTATCCTATTAAGAGGAACCTCATATGAAAAGGATTTATGTCAGGGAGGAGTTTTGTATCGGCTGCCACCTGTGCAAAGTATATTGCCGCCTGCAACACTCTAAATCAGAAGAGCTGCTAAAGGCTTATAAGAAGGAGCTTCCCCATCCCCTGCCGGCAGTGCGTGTTGAGGAGAGGGGGAACCTGGCGCTTTCGGTACGCTGCCAGCAATGTGAAGAGCCCCTGTGCCTGTATGCCTGCCTTGGTGGCGCCATCAGCCGCGATGCCGACAGCGGCACTGTTATTTATAATCCTGAAAAATGCATCGGCTGCTGGAGCTGTATCCTGGCTTGTCCATTCGGTGCCATAAAGCAGGACAAGGAGCAAAAAAGGATTTTCAAGTGCGATCTATGCATCGGGGAGGAAATACCGGCGTGTGTCGCCAACTGCCCCAATGAAGCACTGGTATACATTGATTTACCAGAAAATAATGCAGACAGGTTATGCAACCATCCCGGTCAAGCCGAAAAAATCAAAGGAGGTGCGTAATGTCGTATAACTGGGGACCACACTATATTGTTCCTTCAGAGATGATGAAGAAGTATTCCGGTAGTGTTATGCTACGGGAGGAATACAATCAAGACCTGCTTAACAAGGAACTTGAGGAAATGAATCTTACAGGACCTATATTGAGGGTAAGTAATCCCTGGTACTATCGCAAAAAGAACAGTGATACCTGGATTAAAGCCGGGGAGTCCGACGATGTCCATGCAAACTTCCCGGTGAGATGGGACACGACCGTTTTGGAAAACGGGCAATACGAAATACTGGGTTTGATGCACGTCTTTGTTAGAATCGACAACAAGGAAAAGGCGATAGCCCGCCAGAATATTGTAGAAGTTACCGTTGAGAATTAACCTAAATAGATATTAAAGGAAGTGCCCAAGTGATCGCCATTATTGATTATGGTGCCGGCAACCTGCGCAGCGTGGTGAATGCCATTATGAAGCTAGGTTACCAACCGAATATAACCAGCAATCCGGCTGAGGTAATGAAGGCTGAGACGGTTATTCTACCCGGAGTTGGCGCCGCCGGCAGCACTGTAGAAAGCCTGAAAAGGCTGGGGCTTACCCTCAAGGAAGGGGAGCAGCATAAAGCCCGCTTTATCGGCACCGGTATGCACGGCGGTGTTATCTATATCAGGGGTGATATTGACGACCACCAGCTCGGTAAGGAAGTGGACAGGGCTGAGCTTGATGATGAAGATAATTAACTGCTGGAGCAGCTTGTTGCCAGGTACGCTGACTATTTTAACCTGAAGACAGAAGAGATAATGAACAGGGGATTTATCAAGCTGTTCCCCCGCTGGCTGCGGCCTTACGGCCAGCTCTACGCCTATTAAGATACCTAGTCCTGATGGTTGAAAGACCACATCGAAAGGACTGTCATCACTATACCGAACACCACTACAACGGCAACATTATCCCACAGCGACATCGTATGACCCAGAACGGTTACGCCCAATGAAGAATCCGCCGTTGTTCCCAGCATTACCTGGCGAATGGGGGCAATAGCATAGGTAGCCGGGTTTATCTTTACCAGTACGTTCATCCACACCGGCAAGCCTTCTACCGGGAAAAACACGCCGGATAGAAATATCATGGGGAACATAAGCATCTGTATTATTACCTGAAATGCCTGCATAGATTTTATTCGTGTAGCCAGCAATATACCCATGGAACTCATCGATATGGCCAGCAGTAGCATAAGCGGTATGATTGCCAGCAGGGTGGATACCGAAAAAGAGACTCCGATTATAGGGGCAAATAAGATGATAAGGAATCCCTGCAGCATGGCTATTGTAGTCGAACCCAGTGTTTTGCCGATGGCTACCGAGGTGCGGCTCACGGGTGCCACCAGCACCTCCTTGAGGAAACCGAACTCCCTATCCCAGACCACGGATACCCCGGACATAAACGAGTTCATCAGCACCGTCATACCGATAATGCCGGGGAAGATGAACTGAGTGTAGTCAATTCCGGAGTTGCCGAAACCCATACTACTACTGAGTCCGCTGCCGAAGATAAACAGGAAGATGAGAGGAACTACTATAGAGCCTACCATGCGCATCTTATCATGCCAGAAACGCAATATATCCCGATACCATATTGTATAAATACCACGCAGATGATTCATCACTTTAATCCTAATGCCGCCTCATTCCGCTATGGTGAGCTATTGACTTGTAATCTTTACTTTCTTCATCGCGTATTTCACGACCGGTTAGCTTGAGAAAGACATCATCCAGGCTGGGGCGGCGCAGATTGACGCTCAGTATTTTTGTCCCCAACCCCTTTATAAATTCAGGCAGAAACTCCTCACCATTATCAACGTTAAAGGTAAGCCCGCCACCATCGTCCCTGGCTTCAATCTGAAACCGCAGCCTGATTTCTTCAGTTGCTTTGGCATTGTTTTCGGTTTTTACCGATATTATGTCCTGCCCGATAATCCTCTTTAGCTTCCTGGGGGTATCAATGGCAACAATCTTACCGTTATCAATAATGGCGATACGGCCAGCCTTCTCTGCCTCGTCCATATAGTGGGTGGTCAGGAAGATTGTAGTCCCTTCCTGGCGGCACATTTCGATTATATACTCCCATATACGATTGCGCGTCTGCGGGTCCAGCCCCAGCGTAGGCTCATCAAGAAAAAGCACCTTGGGACGATGCAGCAATCCCCTGGCCAGCTCAAGGCGGCGCTTCATACCACCGGAATAGGTTTCGACAAAGCTGTTACGCCTGTCCCATAGCTCTACCATGCGCAGCATCTGCTCAATCCGCTGCTTGCGCACCGATACCGGCACGTTATAAATCATGGCGTGGAAATTAAGGTTCTGTATGCCGCTGAGTTTTTCATCCAGGCTGGGGTCCTGGAAAACAAGTCCGATTTGCCGGCGCACACGGTTCTGCTGGCGGACAACATCGAAGCCGTTAACAAAAGCCTGCCCCGATGTCGGCTTTAGCAGCGTACACAGGATATTGATGGTCGTTGTTTTACCGGCTCCGTTGGGACCCAAGAAACCGAATATTTCGCCTTCTTTTACCTTAAAGGAAACCTTATCAACAGCAACGAGTCGCTTAAATTTTTTCGATAACTCTACAACTTCTATAACGTTCATTTACATCGTTTTCTTATGGGTAGTACTAATCAACCCCCCGGCTCAACAGCCCCCATACCAGGTATTTTCTAATCACCCTTTTGCGGCAGCTCTATATCAGCCTTCAGCGTTTCTTCAAAACGGGTCATCATACCTATGGTTTTGGACAAAAATTCGGTAAGCGTTTCCGCCTTGGCAATCATTATGCCGCCTCTATTATGACTGCCCAGCACGACCAGTTTGTCGGCAGGCTTTATGTTAAAATCCCTCCTGGCTTCGACGGGTATGACCACCTGTCCTCTTTCGCCAACGGTTGCCACGCCGTAAAATTTGGGCGCCATATGTCCTTCTAGTTTTAAATTCATCTTACACCCCTCACCATAATAGGATTAATATAATATATCATATATTTCATACTCTGTCAATTGACCTCTGGCACATATATCCCAATAGTACTAACCTGAAGGTTTACTTGACGGTGATAGGTAGTTATGATAGCCTCTGGTTAGGTGACCTGCCCACATAAGGTATACCACTTGTTAAGTTAGAGTTACCGGTATCATAGCCTCAGGAGCCGGAGGTCGGTAACCCAAGGCACTATGTGGGCGTACCTGATTATATTCCCTCTTCCACTCCTCAATCAATACCCCAGCCTCGGTTAATGTCGTAAATATCTCCCTGTTTAGTAGTTCATCCCTAAGCTTCCCGTTAAAGGATTCAATATAGCCATTCTCCCAGGGACTACCAGGTTCTATAAAGAGGGTTTTCACTCCCAGATGGCTCAGCCATTTTCTTATCTCCCTGGCTGTGAATTCTGTGCCATTGTCTGACCGGATATACTCCGGGATTCCCCTGAGTACAAACAGGTTAAACAGCTGGTCAATGACACCCTGGGACGTTATACTGCGGTTTACCAGCATAGCCAGGCACTCCCTAGTGTATTCATCAATTATGGTCAGTATCCGAAATGACCTACCAT